>NZ_JBJEFJ010000161.1:0-6621 GCF_051873915.1 Pradoshia sp. | reverse complement strand
ATCCCTTCCCCAGCCCGCCTCTCTTTCTATAACTCTCCGAATATGGTATAATTTATGGGTTAAACAATAAGTCTTTTGGAGGACTAGATGGGGAAAAATTCTAATTGGGTAAACAATGCTAAAGTTGTGTCATTTAACCCGACTGGAGAGTTTTATTTTACGAAAGGAATTAAGGCTTTTCAGCGCAGGGATTTATATAAAGCGAAAAAATACATGAATCGTGCGTTTCAGCTGGAGCCGGATGAGCCGATGATTGCTTGTCAGCTTGCGGTGATTTGTACGGAGCTGGGTGAGTATCAGTTTTCGAACCAGCTGCTTTTGAATATATTACAGGATCTTGATCCGTTTATGACAGAGTGCCATTACTTGCTGGCTAATAATTTCGCGCATATGGGCTTGTTTAAGGAGGCTTATAAGCATGCGAATGAGTATTTGGAGCGGGATGAGTTTGGCGAGTTCAGCGAGGATGCTGAGGATTTGCTTGATTTGATTACGTTTGAGACAGATGAAACTGAGGAGACGCTTGAGTATCAGGATGATTTGATGATGCGCCAGGATGAGGCTCGGAAATTGCTGGAGGCGGGTAATTTTGTGAAGGCAGTCGAGAGGCTTGAGGATATGATTGATACGTATCCGGAGTTTTGGTCAGCGTATAATAATCTGGCTCTGGCGTATTTTTATGTTGGAAAGGCTGATGAGGCGTTTGATACGCTGGACCGGGTGCTTGAGAAGAATCCGGGGAATTTGCACGCGCTTTGCAATGGGATGGTTTTTTACCATTATCAGATGCGGGATGAGAAGGTGCGTGAGGTGTATGAGCTGCTTCGGAAGGTGAGGCCGTTTTTGGATGAGCATTTGTTGAAGCTTGGGGCGACGTTTGCGTTGACGGGCTTTTATGAGGAGGCTTATCAGTGGCTTCGTGTGCTGCAGAAGAAGGGCTATGAGGGTGATGGAACCTTTTATTATTGGCTGAGTAAGTCTGCTTATCAGATTGGGAAGGTCGAGACTGCTCGCAAGGCTTGGAAGAAGGTTGAGGTTTTAAGTCCTGATAAGGAGGGGCTTGAGCCGTGGGGCGAGCTGGCAGAGGAGTTCGAGACGAGCTTTGAGGAGCATGCGCCGACGATTTTGAAGAAGCTTGATAGTGATTATCCGGAGGAGCGTCTATTTGGTTTGTTTTTATCGAGCCGCTCGAAGGCGCTGCCGATGATTAAGCACCACCCGATGTATTTGGAGAATGAGAAGTTCCAGCAGGAGGAGCTGCTTTATAAGAAGAGCATTGAGTTTGCTGATCCGACGGTCTTCTTTGGAGGCGAGGTGGCTGAGCTGTTATATGAGCGCCATCGTCCGGTGCGTTTGATTGAGTCAGGGCTTTATTTGCTGTGGTTTTCCGTCTTTGTGGAGGGGAAAGAAAACGGCATGAAGTTCAGGAATGCAAAGGCTTGGGCTGCGGCTATTGAGTATGAGTGGCATAAGCTTCGCGGGGAGAAGATTCCGCAGAAGGAAATCGCTAATCTTCATGGAATATCTGTTTCGACTTTGTCGAAATATGTGAATCAGGTAGCTAGTTTGCTGCAATAAGCATATCGATGGACTCTACTGGTATAGTTTTATACGATTAATATAAGCTAATACATGATAAAATAAACAGCGTAGCTTTCGTATATAAACGGGATACAGAATGATGTGAGGAGTGTGTCATAATGGCTGAAGATAAAATTTATGATGTGGTCATCATTGGTGCTGGGCCTGCTGGAATGACAGCAGCTGTCTATGCTTCACGGGCCAATTTATCAACGTTAATGCTTGAACGGGGAATTCCGGGCGGGCAGATGGCGAATACAGAGGATGTCGAGAACTATCCTGGATATGAGTCCATTCTTGGGCCGGATTTATCCAATAAAATGTTTGAGCATGCGAAGAAATTCGGTGCAGAATATGCATACGGTGAAGTGAAGGAAATCATTGATGGGGAAGAATACAAAACCATTGATGCCGGATCTAAGCAATATAAAACACGTACCATCATTATCTCTACAGGTGCTGAGTATAAGAAAATCGGTGTTCCAGGCGAGAAGGAGCTTGGCGGACGCGGTGTGTCTTATTGCGCAGTTTGTGACGGTGCTTTCTTTAAGAACAAAGAGCTATTCGTTATCGGCGGCGGGGATTCCGCAGTTGAAGAGGGTGTTTACCTGACTCGCTTCGCCTCTAAAGTAACGATTGTTCATCGTCGTGATGAGCTTCGTGCCCAGAAGATTTTGCAAGATCGTGCATTTGCGAATGAAAAGGTAGATTTTATTTGGAATTCTACCCTTAAATCCATCAATGAAAAGGATGGAAAGGTAGGCAGTGTAACATTGGTTTCCACAGTTGATGGAGCTGAAACAGAGCTTCCAGCTGATGGTGTGTTTATCTATATTGGTATGCTTCCACTTACAAAACCATTCCAAAGCCTTGGCATTACAAATGCAAATGGCTATATTGAAACGAATGACCGCATGGAAACGAAGATTCCAGGAATTTTCGCAGCGGGCGATGTTCGCGAAAAACAATTGCGCCAAATCGTAACAGCTACAGGCGATGGCAGTATTGCTGCACAGTCTGCACAGCATTATGTGGAAGAGCTGATGGATAAATTGAAGGAAAAAGCAAAATAAGAAATAATTTACAAATCGTCATCTTTACTTAACGCTGCTGTAATATAAGCGCAACAAAATTGGGGTAGAATTAAAATAGAAATTGACCCCCTTTTATATACTTTTGGCACAGGTTTTAGACCTGTGCCCCTTTTTTGTTTTTGTCGAAAAATATTTCAATTTGGTGAGCGTTTATGTACGTTTTACTCACATTGTTCAGGCGTAGGGAAAATAGTATAATGGGGATAGACCAAATAATTATATGCTTCTGTTGGTAATCATGAGGTGAATGGAATGCAAAGAGTAACCAATTGTTTATATATAAAGGATGACATGGCTTTAATGCTTCAGAAGCCGCGAAGAAATTGGTGGGTTGCCCCCGGCGGTAAGATGGAGACCGGTGAATCCATTCGAGACTCTGTCGTTCGGGAGTATTATGAAGAAACGAATTTACGAATCAGCAATCCCGTATTGAAGGGGATTTTTACAATGGTGATCGTTCGAGGAGAAGAAATCGTGAATGAATGGATGCTTTTCTCTTTCTGTGCGAGAGAAGCTGAAGGACAGGCATTGGTGGAGACAGAGGAAGGCAGACTCGAGTGGCACGCCCTTTCTGATATTCCGTCCTTGCCAATGGCTGAAGGAGACCGTCATATCATGAATCACCTGATAGAGGGAACAGGCGTGTTGATGGGGACCTTCCGTTATACGGAGGATTCGGAGCTCATCGATTATAAGCTAGAGAGAAACGGGGAGTAGAAATGGAAGATAAGAAAGTGGAGAATGAAATAGTGGACCACCGATTAGTCATTATAACGGGAATGTCCGGAGCAGGTAAGACAGTTGCCATCCAGAGCTTTGAAGATCTTGGCTTCTTCTGTGTGGATAATCTGCCGCCGACACTGCTTCCGAAATTCCTGGAATTAATGGAGGACTCAGGGAAGAAGATGAACAAAGTGGCTGTCGTCATGGACTTGAGAGGCCGGGACTTTTTTGACCACCTATTTAAGGCTCTTGATGATTTGAATGACTCCAAGACTTTTGTTCCAGAGATTTTATTCCTCGATGCAGATGATGATGTGCTTGTCAGAAGATACAAGGAAACAAGAAGGACACATCCGCTTGCTCCATCAGGACTGCCGCTTGAGGGTATTCGTCTTGAGCGGGATTTGCTTGAGGAGTTAAAAGGACGTTCTCAAAGTATTTACAACACCTCTGAATTGAAGCCGCGCGAATTACGGGAGAAGATTTCAAAGGAATTCGCGGTCAACCATCAGGTATCCTTCACAATCAATGTGATGTCCTTCGGGTTTAAGCATGGGCTGCCGATTGATGCCGATCTTGTGTTTGATGTTCGCTTCCTGCCAAATCCATTCTACATTGAGCATATGCGCCCGATGACAGGATTGGACAATGAGGTATCCTCCTATGTCCTGAAATGGAATGAAACACAGAAGTTTATTGAGAAGTGGGTAGATTTGCTTGATTTCATGATTCCGCAGTATAAGCGCGAGGGCAAGGCGCAGCTCGTCATTGCTGTTGGATGTACAGGGGGCCAGCATCGCTCTGTTACCCTTGCTGAATTCCTTGGCAACCGCTACAAGAATGAATATGATACGAGAGTTACGCATCGGGATATCAATAAAAGGAAGGTACACACAGATGACGTCCAAGTTAAGACAACCTAGGATAGCAATCATCGGGGGCGGTACAGGATTACCTGTACTGCTTCGCGGATTGAAGACCTATCCGGTTGATATTACAGCAATTGTTACGGTAGCGGATGATGGAGGCAGTTCAGGCCGTCTTCGCGATGAACTTGATATCCCGGCTCCAGGGGACATTCGGAATGTTCTCGCTGCGATGTCTGAAGTCGAGCCGCTCATTGAGCAAATGTTCCAGCACCGCTTCGATAATGCGGACCATTTGAGCGGGCACGCCCTTGGCAATCTCATCCTTGCTGCGATGACCTCCATTACGGGTGATTTTGTTCATGCAATCCAAGAGATGAGCAAGGTATTAAATGTGAAAGGGCAGGTATTGCCTTCTGCGAATCAAAGTGTCATTTTGCATGCAGAGCTTGATGATGGGGAGGTTGTGACCGGCGAGTCCAAAATTCCGTATTCAGGCAAGCGGATCAAGCGAGTATTTCTCAGCCCGGAAGAGATTGAGCCGCCGGCGGAAACGCTGCAGGCCATCCGCAATGCAGATATGATCTTGATGGGGCCAGGCAGTTTGTATACAAGCATACTCCCTAATCTTGTCGTCCCTTCGATTGCAGAGGAGATTGCAAACTCAAATGCAGCAAAGGTGTACATTTGCAATTTGATGACTCAGGCCGGAGAGACGCTGAACTATACGGCAAGTGACCATTTGAAGGTAATCAATGAGCATCTCGGTTCCCAGTGCGTAGATACAATCCTTGTTAACAAGGAAGAGATTCCTCCTCACTTGAAATTGAAGTATAAAGAGGAGTATGCACAGCCTGTTATTTTTGACATCAATCGGCTGGAGAAGATGGGTGTTCGTGTCATAAAAGAAAATATTGTTTCCATTCATCATAATCGAGTACGCCATGATACAGTCGCAGTCGCATCGATTATATATGATTTAATAAATGAAAGAGATTTGAAAGTCAGTAGTATCAATAGCTAATAAGCATGTCGTAAAAAGATAGAGGTGGAAAAAGGATGTCGTTTGCGTCGGAAACGAAGAAAGAGCTGACGAACTTAGAGGTTAAAGAGTGTTGTGCTCGGGCAGAACTATCCGCGCTGATTCGCATGAACGGATCCTTATCCTTTTCAAACCGCCATCTTGTTGTAGATGTCCAAACCGAAAATGCAGCGATAGCCAGAAGGATTTATACATTGCTGAAGAAGATGTATGATCTTCAGGTCGAACTGCTTGTTCGGAAAAAGATGAAACTAAAGAAAAATAACGTATATATTGTCCGTTTCGCCGAGAAAGCAAAGGAAGTATTAACGGACTTAAATATCATTGAAGATGGATTTTCCATGGTGCACAATATTTCGGAAAGCCTCATTGAGAAGAAATGCTGCAAGCGTTCGTACTTGCGTGGAGCATTCCTTGCTGGAGGTTCGGTGAATAATCCGGAAACATCTTCTTATCACCTTGAAATCTCATCTTTATATAAAGAGCATAATGACGCTCTATGTGAATTAATGAATTCATTTGGATTGAAAAGCAAGACGCTGGAGAGGAAAAAGGGGTTCATTACGTATTTGAAGGAAGCAGAGAAAATCTCTGAGTTCCTCAATATTATCGGCGGGCATAATGCCCTATTGAAATTTGAAGATATCCGTATTGTGCGTGATATGAGAAATTCGGTCAATCGCTTAGTGAATTGCGAGACCGCGAACTTGAATAAAACAATTGGTGCGTCGCTGCGCCAAGTTGAGAATATAAGATATATAGAGAGCACGGTCGGACTTGATGTCCTTCCGGATAAATTACGTGAGATTGCCAGACTTCGTGTCGAATATCAGGATGTTACCCTGAAAGAGCTCGGAGATATGGTCTCAGGCGCTAAAATCAGTAAATCAGGCATTAATCATCGACTTCGCAAAATTGATGAAATCGCAGAAAAGTTAAGAGCCGGTGATTCAAAATAAGTAATTAGGCTTCACTAATAAACAGATAACTGTCGATAGGGAGGATTATGTCATGGTTGAAAAACAAGTAACAGTCCATTTAAAAACGGGCCTTCAAGCCCGACCTGCAGCACAGTTTGTACAGAAGGCAAGCAGCTTTTCTTCCGAGATTTACATCATAGAAGGAGATAAGAAAGTTAACGTAAAGAGTATTATGGGCTTAATGAGCCTGGCCATCAGCAGCGGCAGCACCATTACCCTGGCGGCAGATGGCAGTGATGAAGAACAAGCCTTACAATCGCTTGAGGAGTTCTTGAAGAAAGATTAATGGCTGGCTAAGACCGTCTCTGTAAATCCTAATGAAAGGATTTGCGGGG
>NZ_JBJEFJ010000160.1:0-6650 GCF_051873915.1 Pradoshia sp. | reverse complement strand
TACTACCTCTTATCCTTTTAACACATCATGGTCTACATAACGTTCACCATTCAATTCACTAATGACATTGATGGCAACCTTTGCCCCATGCCCCGCTGTAATGATGCCATGCATGCTCTCTCCTGCAACTGTTCCGGCAGCCCATACATGCGGCATATTCGTTTTCCCTTCAGCATCCACATCAATAATGGTCTTCACGCGCGGCTCTGTGCCAGGCTTTGTCTTAATACCGGAAGCCTCTGCGATCGTTGCGAGCATCCCAGTCGCGATGATGACCTCTTTCGCTGTGAATGAATTGCCTTCAGTGAATACGGTCACGCCGTCTTCTCCAGACTCAATCTTCATAACCGTTTCATCAAAGAAGCCTGCTCCAAATTTCACAGCCTGCTTCTTGCCGATAGCAATTAAATCCGGTCCGCTTATTTCCTCTATTCCATAGAAATTCTCGAACCAGGCACGTTTTGTTACTCCTTTGTCATTATCAAGTACAACCGTTTTCTTCCCTGCTTTCGCTGCCAGAATAGCAGCGCTCGCACCTGCTGGGCCTCCGCCAATCACAATGATATCGTGCATGTTTATATGCCTCCTTTTTCTTTTATTCCTACCCCATTAAGTATACCAAAAAAGGAGAATATTCAATCAACTACAATCCGTTCCATCCATACTTGACCAATCGTCTCTTCAAAGCCTATTTCCTTTAACGCTTCAACCATCACATCATTTCCTAATGGCAGGTTAACGACATACAAGCTGGATGCTTTCAATTGCATAACGGATTCAAGAAGAATCTTAGCCGCTTCAGGTTTTGCCTCTGCATCTATTCTTAACTGATATAGATAAACTGCAGGCAAACCGCCATCCTCCTGCCATATCCTCTGAAAGATAGCATAAGCGCATTCTTTTCCACTCTCGTCTATCATAACAAGCCCTTCTCCATTTGGAATACTTCTGCGCTGTGTCTGCCACGGGATATGTTCATCATAGAATGAGAGTCTGGCTATTTCCGCTGGAGCGCGGAATTCTGCACGATAGGAAGAAGAAGTGTCCTTTAATAGGATTGGATTCTTGCAGACATAATTCATGAGTCGGCCAACGAGTTTATATCCCATTTTTTCATAGAGATGAATAGCCGAGTGATTATCTTGGATGGCCTCCAGCGTTGCCTTTTTAACCCCCTCCTGCTCATAAATACGCAGGCATTCAGCGATAGCTAAACGTCCAAGACCCCTCCCTCTGTATTCAGGAGCGATTCCGGTTCCACCATTCCAGGCTTGCTTCTCTCCATGTACTTCACGAATCCCGTTAAGAACAATCCCAACAGGCATTCTCCCATCATATAACAGGATGGAGTGCTCAGCTGATAATTCCTCCTGGGCCATACGCTTGATGAATTGTTCATAGGAAAATTCCATTTGGACAAAATAACCCTCAAACCCTCTATTCCATGCCGAAAGTATATCTTGGAGTGTACAGTCCTTTAATCGTTTGATGGTCACCATTAAGCTCCTCTCCTTTCTTATCCGTCCACCCCAAACTATATTCGAGTCCTAAACATTCAATTCCTTTTTAGGAGCTCAATCAAATGACCATCTTGACTATGAAAAAAAGCTGATTCCCAGCCATTTTCATATTTTTGATAATCAGCAGCACCCGGCAAAAGCGCCGGGAACTCTTTGACCTCAAAGCAAATATGCCAGCTAGATGTCTCTTTATTCTCGGTAAGTTCCAGCCGCAGCTCCCCCTTCGTTAGAAAGATGATCCGCTCCCCGGCTAACGTCAGTTCCTCTTCTAGTTGAAATCGGCATAGATGTATATAGAATTCTAGTGATTCCTCTAAAGAATTCACCTCAAGACCGAGATGATGAAACTCCATCCCATCCCTCCTATATGATTAAATTCATATCTCCAAACTCATGCCATAAATACCTATTCTGAATGGCCATCTCATAAGCATGGATCAATTTATGAGAATCGATAAAGGAAGAGAGCAAATCAAGATGGCTTGCATCAGCTTCATGAAAACCAGTTAATAGGCCATCAATTGTCCGCCGCTGATAATCCTCACCAATAAATAGATTTGTGAATCCTGAGGCTTTGCCAGTTAGAATGGCTGATTCGACTGCTCGGACTACCGTTGTTCCCACAGCAATGATTCTTCCTCCCTCTTTTTTTGTTCCTTGAATCCAATTGAGCGTCTCTGCCGGAATATGATAATACTCCGGATTCCCTTCTGGTCTAACGGGGTAATGGTCATCGAGAAAATCACTTAAGCCTGTGTGAAGCTGCAAGAAACCTAGCTGAACCCCTTTCTTCTGGAGATCAAAAAGCAGCTCCCAAGTAAAGGCTCTTCCTGCTGAAGGCATTTCTGTCGAACCAGGTACAGATGCATATACGGTTTGATACCTCTCAAGCTCCCAGGGTGTATCAATATATTCATAGCGGATAGGCTCACCAAAGCGATAAAGCCAATCATAAAACAGCTCATCCGCCTGATTAAACGAGACAGTCCAGAGCGGCATACCCTCCACCTTGTTGATTACCTTGGCCATTAATTTACCAGGAAAGTGGAGGTTGTCACCTTCCTTAGTACCCTCATCGATAACGAGCACATCCCAATCGCCATTCTCCCATTTCCTTGCCAGCCGCACCTCCTTGCCGCAAATAGTCTTTAACACAGCAGGCAGGGTACGGCTATTATTTAATAAGAGCAAATCGCCCTTTTGCAAATAATCGCCTAAATGACAAAAGACATCATGGGCTACCGCTCCTGTTTCCTTTTGAAGAACCATCAGCTTCACATGATCTCTTCTCAACCCGCGCTCCTCTGGAGGGGAACTAGCATTCAAGTCAGCAGGCAGATGGAATGGTTGCTCCACAGCCCTCATCATTCCTTCGCCCCGCCATCGAATTGCTGCGCTTCAAAGCGTCTGCCTGTAACCAAAAGCGAATCATCAGAGGCAAGATAAAGAAAGACATCCAATATTTCCTCCGGCTTTGGCAGCTCATAATCTCGTTCCGGCACGGCTAGATGATGCATCTCTGTGTCCATGCTCCCTGGGTCAACCATATTCACACGGATGGCCGTTTCTGCTAATTCATCCGCCCAGGTTTCTGTTAACCCTTCTATTCCGAATTTTGATATTCCATAGGCTCCCCAGCCTGCGTAACCAGTCCCGCCAGCCTCTGAGGTGATATTAATGATTGACCCGCTCCCTTGAACGAGCATGCCGGGCAGTACGCGCTTCGTGACGAGAAAAGGATTTAGGATGTTCACCTTTAGGACGTGAAGGAAATCCCTGTTCGGATAATCAAGCAATAAAGGCATCGGACTTGGACCGAGAATGGCTGCGTTATTGATGAGCACATCAATCCGGCTGAATCTTTGCTCCGTCATAGAAATAAATCGCTCCACATCCTTTTCGATGGACACATCCGCTGCCACCGCAAGGAGCTCACCCGAAAACGTTTGTGTCTCCTGACGCAATCGCTCCAGCCCCTCCTCTCCCCTTGCACAAACCGCAACATGGTTCCCCTTTTTTAAGAACGCATGAGCTAAAGCCTTCCCAAGTCCTTTCGAGCCGCCTGTAATGACAATTGTTTTCATGATACTCGCTTCCTTTCCATAACTGTTCTTACATCTATGGTACGGAATCTTCCGGCAATCGAGTATCAGTGATTAGAAGGAAACCTTCTACAACTTTAGTTGTACTCCCTTGCAAAACTGTATAATAATAACAAACGATTCTTTAAGGAGACGGGAAAATGAAACGGGATATCTTTCTATCCGAACTGGAGCTATTAAAGGGGATTGCCGAAACATTGAATGAAGGCACTGAGCTAAAAAAAATGCTCGGAGATTGTTTGCGAAAGCTGCTCCAGCTGACCTCGCTTGAAGCAGGCTGGATCTTTCTGATTAATCACGAAGGAAGCTATGAGCTGGCTGCTGCCGAGTCGCTGCCTCCTGCTCTTACGAACCCGCAGCATCATGCGCTTACTGAGGGGGATTGCTGGTGTGTCAACCGGTTTCGAAATGGGACGTTAACAAAGGCATCTAATATAATAGAATGTAAGCGTCTGGAAAATGCCCGCAATGGGAACTGGGGCGATACATATGGACTTGTCTATCATGCGACGGTCCCTTTAAAGGCTGGCGAGGAGCAATTCGGATTATTAAATGTCGCTGTGAAGAATAAAGAGACGTTTGAAGAGCACGAGCTTGCCCTCTTAGAATCTATTGCCTATCAAATCGGGACCGCCTTAAAACGGATTCACCTGACCATGAAGGAGCAGGAAATCAAAATCGCCGAAGAACGCAACCGCCTAGCGCGGGATTTGCATGATTCCGTTAATCAAATGCTCTACTCCATTAATGTAACGGCAAGTGCAGGGAATCGGTTAGCGAAGGAGGAGCCAATCAAGGAAATCATGGCAGATATCCAGAAATTATCCCAGCATGCCCAAGCAGAAATGAAAGCACTCATCTGGCAGCTGCGGCCAGCAGGATTGGTAGAAGGATTGGCTTGCTCGGTGAAGAAATATGGAGAAATGCTTGGTTTAGCCGTCCATGTATCCGTTGAGGGTGTTTCGATGCTTTCCTCCCTCCAGGAGGAGACCCTATGGCGGATTGCCCAGGAGGCCTTCCACAATACCTTAAAACATTCAGGAGAACGCACAGTCCATGTAGCATTTCACTTCAAACCTGATTCAGTAGAAATGACGATTTCAGATGAAGGCATTGGCTTTAATTATACGGAGAATGCCTGGTTACCCAGCCTCGGCCTGAAAAGCATGGAGGAAAGAGTAAAAAGCCTTCATGGAAAAATAGCGATGAACAGCGAACGGGGAAACGGCACCACTCTTGTAATAGAACTGCCCATTTAAAATAGGAGGGAAAAATCTATGCCAATCAAAATTCTTATTGCTGATGATCATTCGGTTGTTAGAAAAGGGCTGAGCTTGCTGCTGGCGAGCCATAGTGGATTCGAGGTCATTGGTGAAGCAGCAAACGGTCAGGAAGCTGTCACGAAAGCCATAGAGCTGCAGCCTAATATTATTCTTATGGATTTAGTCATGCCCATTATGGATGGCATTGCCGCAACCAAGGAGATCCTCCGTATGCAGCCTGACATGAAGATTCTTATCCTGACGAGCTTCTCTGATTCTAATCATGCCATTCCTGCCCTTGAGGCTGGTGCAGCCGGCTATTTATTAAAGGAAAATGACCCGGATGAGGTTATACGAGCCATTATGAAGCTGATGGATGGCGAGAAGCAAATTCACCCAAAGGTAACTGAAGGCTTATTATCCGCCCTTAACACAAGAAAAAGTCCGGAACATCAATTGCTCGAAACTCTGACGGCCAGGGAAAAAGAAGTTCTGGGGGAAATCACGAATGGGAAAAGCAATAAAGAAATTGCGGCTGCTCTCTTTATCAGTGAGAAAACCGTCAAAACACATGTGTCCAATATTTTATCGAAGCTATGCCTGCAGGACCGGACACAGGCAGCCCTGTATGCCATCCGCCATCTGCCTGCTAACTAAATCACTTTTACTTGATGAAAGTTCAAAATAGTGAGAAAATCACTAAAATGGAAAAATCATACGAGAACACGGAGGAATACACATGGCAGGAAATCGCTGGGTTGCCAATTCAATTTTACTAAGCGTCGCAATGGTGTGGGGATTAACATTCGTCATCATCCAAGATGCAATCGTCACTTTGCCTCCCTTCGCCTTTAACGGCTTAAGGTTTGGTTTTGCGGCTCTACTATTATGGCTCTATTTACAATTCAACCCGGCAAAGCCCCTACAGCTGAAGAAATTAACAGGGCAATTGAAGTACGGCCTTATCCTTGGCATACTCCTATTTGCAGGCTACGCCCTGCAAACGTACGGCCTGCTCTATACCACCTCAGGCAAGTCAGGCTTTATTACAGGATTATCTGTCGCCTTAGTTCCCTTTCTGACCTTTATCATTTTGGGACATAGAGCTAAGCTGCAATCACTTTTCGGTACAATGCTTGCCGTTGCAGGCTTATATATCATGGCTTTTTCCGACCTCTCCGCGATTAACTTGGGAGATGTCCTAACCTTTATCTGTGCTATCTGCTTCGGACTGCAGCTCGTCTATACAGCCAAATATACAACCAAGGCTGACACAGCCAATCTTGTCCTTATCCAGTGCTTAACGGTTGGTGTGCTGAGCGGAATTTCATCCATACTGTTTGAACCAGCCATAGAGGCCGCCGTCTTCAGCAGCTCGATAGTCATTATGTCCCTATTGATTACGAGCTTGCTCGCAACCGTTTTTGCCTTTATCGCCCAAACACATTACATTAAATACACAACGCCTGCACATGTCGCACTCATTTTTGCCACCGAGCCTATCTTTGCCGTCATCGGTGACTTTGCCTGGAACGGTGCCCTGCTTGGTCCTGCTGCCATTACAGGCTCGGCATTTATCCTAGCCGGAATGGTCCTTGCAGAAGTTCCGCTTCCTCGTCCCATCCTCGCTTTCTTTACTCGGAACACAGAGGCGAATATAGCTGAAATTCCGATTGAGGATGAGCCGCCTATCCAGAAATAAAGCCTGTAGACAGAGCCTCCATAAGGTTCAGTCATCAGGCTTTTTGTCTACATAGGCTCTAGTT
>NZ_JBJEFJ010000159.1:0-6681 GCF_051873915.1 Pradoshia sp. | reverse complement strand
ACCCCCGGCTCTCCACATTAAAATACCGGGCATCCGGATGCGAAAACACAAGTGCCGACACGGATGCTTCGGGCTCCATCATGCATCCTTCTGTAAGATGGATGCCGATGTCCTCCGGCTTCAAAAGGCCAAATAGCTTTTCTTGATCTTCAAGATTCGGGCATGCCGGATAGCCAAATGAATAGCGCTGGCCTGTGTATTTGGCACTAAAGCGCTCCTTCATCGTCATATCGATGGAGTCATGGATCCCCCAGGCATCCCGCATGATATGATGGAGCCGTTCGGCGAATCCTTCTGCCGCTTCAAGTGCGAGAGCCTGGATGATATGGCTCTTTAAATATTCTCCGTCCCGCTTCCATTGATCAGCGATTTCCTTGACTCCCTTGCCGCTCGTGACAATCATGAAGCCGACATGATCACGTATATTTGCTTCTTCATCCGCCACATAATCAGCCAGACACAGATACGGATTCTTCCGTTGTCGCGGGAAGGTAAAGCTTTCAATGACCTGGGTCCTGCTTTCGTCTGAGTAGATTTTCAGTTCATTGCCTTTACTTGCCGCAGGGTAGAACCGATAGGCAGCATGCAGCTTAATCAAGTCTTGTTCAACAATTTCATTGACAATGGATAGCAGGTTCATCACTTTTGGGTCTTCCTCAGCAATCAGCTTATCAATATTGCCTTTTAAGCCGAAATGGTGTCCAAAAAGCATTTGCTTATTGATATATGGATATACTTGCTTCAGCGGATAGTCTCGCAGGATATGGCGTTCTAAGTCCTCTGGTACTGGCGGACTTAACTGGTCCTGCACCGTCTTAAGAGGTGTTTCAGCACTCTCAATGGCTGCTACCTTAACCGCCTCAGGTTCTTTCGTTTTTCGTTTCTCTCCTAGTATTTCCTTGAGGAAATCTGCTTGTGTTTCTTGGTCATGCAGCTGGTTTACAAGATCAAGGCCTTTCATGGCATCCTTCGCATATACGACGGGTCCAGTATATTCTGGAGCAATCTTATTTGTGGTAAATCTCCTCGTTAAGGCTGCGCCGCCGACAATGATTGGCGTATTGATTCCAGCCTCCTTCAAGTCTTGTGCCGTTATGACCATTTGCTGGGCTGATTTCACAAGCAGACCGGATAAACCGATGATGGTTGGATGTTCCTTTCGTACCGCCTCGATAAGGGTTTGAGGGGTAACCTTGATGCCCAGGTCCACGACTTCGTATCCATTATTGCTTAAGATGATGTCAACGAGGTTCTTCCCAATATCATGAACATCCCCCTTCACGGTTGCGAGCACCATTTTGCCCTTAACAGTCTTATCACCGGACGTTGTCATCAGCGGTTCAAGCTGGGAGACAGCTGCTTTCATTGCTTCTGCACTTTGAAGTACCTCAGCAACGATGAGCTGATTATCATTGAACAACTCGCCAACCTTGGCCATCCCCGCCATTAGCGGCCCATTGATAATATCAAGAGGGGCCATTCCTTCTGTGAGAGCTTCATCAATATCCTCCTTCAGTCCCTCCTTCGTTCCTTCAATGATATATTCAGGAAGGCGCTCAAGAAGCGGCAGCTTTTCCTTCTGCTCTTTTTCCACCGGTTTCTTCGTACGGTAAAATTCCACGAATTTCGAGAGCGTTTCATCAGAATTATGAAATAGCAAGCCTTCTGAAAGCTTGATTTCCTCCTCAGGTATGAGGGCAAACCTTTGCAGATTCTCTGTATTGACGATGGCATAGTCAAGCCCAGCCTTCGTGCAGTGATACAAATAGACGGCATTCAACACTTCCCTTCCTTCAGAAGGAAGCCCAAAAGAAACGTTGCTGATTCCGAGGATGGTGAGTGTACCTGGGAACTCCTTCTTGATGGCAGCTAATCCTTCAACTGTTTCGGCAGCTCCATTTCGATATTGCTCATCTCCCGTTCCAACTGGGAAGACGAGTGGATCAAAGATAATATCCTCCGGATGAATTCCATATTTCTTCGTCAATAACTCATAGGAACGACGGGCAACCTCAAGCTTTCGTGCAGCACTTACCCCCATCCCCTTCTCATCAATCGTTCCGACGACAAGGGCTGCGCCATATTGTTTCGCCAGCGGAATGATACTCTCAAATCGCTCTTCCCCGTCCTCAAGATTGATGGAGTTGATGATGGCCTTCCCTTGGGAATAGCGAAGTGCTCGTTCAATGACGGCTTCATCTGTTGAATCAATCACAAAGGGAACCTTCACTTTATTGGCGACAACCTTCATGAATTGCTCCATATCCTCTACCTCATCGCTGTCAGGGTCAGCCAGACAGACATCAATGACATGCGCTCCCTTTTTCACCTGTGCGCGGGCAATTTCGGCAGCCTCTTCAAAGGCCCTTTCTTTAATAAGCCGCTTGAATTTACGTGATCCAATAACATTGGTCCGTTCTCCAACAAATAATGGGCGCATGGAATCGTCATAGGTCAGCGCTTCAATTCCTGAGAGCATATGCTTCATTTGAGGCTCCGGTGCTCTGCGGGGCTCAATCCCTTTGACTGCTTCGGCAATAGCCCGAATATGATCTGGGGTCGTTCCGCAGCATCCGCCGACAAGATTGATCCATCCTTTTTCCGCGAATTGCTTGATTTTCTTAGATAAGGATTGCGGCGTTTCATTGTACTGACCGTTCTCATCTGGCAGCCCTGCATTTGGATAACAGCTGACAGCACTTGGCGTCAGCTCGGATAAACTGCGCAGATGCTCGGCCATGAATTCTGGACCTGTTGCACAATTAAGCCCAATCGCCAATGGATTCATATGGGCGGACGATATATAAAATGAATCGATCGTTTGTCCGGCAAGTGTTGTTCCCATTGGCTCAATCGTCCCTGATAGAATCAGCGGAAGCTCTCTCCCTTTTGAGACGAAGGCATTCTGCATTCCGATATACGCAGCCTTTACATTCAGCATATCCTGGCTGGTCTCAAGGAGGAGCAGATCAACTCCGCCGTCAATTAAGCCCCTCACCTGGGTTTCATAGGATTCGACGAGCGTCTCAAATGTCGTTCCTCCGGTTACGGATAAGGTCTTGGTTGTCGGTCCCATTGAGCCGGCCACAAAGCGCGTCCCGTCTTCTGTTCCGAGACCATCGACAGCCTCTCTCGCAAGCTGGGCTGATTTCACATTCAACTCATAGGCAAGATGGCTTAATCCATATTCATCTAGGACAATCGGTGTCGCACCGAATGTATTCGTCTCGATAATGTCAGCTCCCGCAAGCAAATACTGCTCATGGATGGTTCGAATTGCATCCGGTCTTGTGATGGACAAATATTCATTGCACCCATCATATTCCTCCCCTCCAAAATCCGCTTCCGTCAGATTAAGTGCCTGGATCATCGTTCCCATTGCCCCATCAAGGATGACAATTCTCTCATTCAGTAAATCTCTTAATTTATGTGAATTCATTGTTCAAACACATCCCCGCTTATGACTGATTTCTTCGTGCTGGCGTATGCCACAAGTTCTCCGCTTAATTCATATCTCATAAAAGGTGTAATAATATAATGTCCGTTAAAATATTCTGCCGCCGCATCCAAAAGCTCCTTAGAAATGGCGAGACTTTCCCTCATCGATGCCTCCGCATCTGTTCCTGCCTTTTCCATTGCACGCAGCACAGGCTCCGGCAAGGTAATTCCCGGCACCTCATTATGCAGGAACGAGGCATTCCGGTAACTCGTCAGCGGCATGATCCCAATAAAGATCGGGGCTTTAATATGCCTGGTCGCTTCATAAACTTCCCGAATTTTCTCGACGGAAAATACCGGCTGCGTGAGGAAATAATCCGCTCCCGCCTGGATTTTCTTCTCCATTCTCACAACAGCCTTATCCACATATTTTACATTTGGATTGAAAGCCGCAGCCACCTCGAAATTCGTCTGTCCGCCCAGCGATTTCCCCGAATAGGAAATACCCGCATTGAACTGTTTGACTAATGAAATCAAGTCAATGGAAGACAAGTCATAGACAGAGGTTGCACCTGGAAAATCACCGATTTTCGAGGGATCTCCCGTTACAATTAGGACCTCATTAAGCCCTATTGTGTGCATCCCCATTAAATGAGATTGCAAGCCGATGAGGTTGTGGTCGCGGCACGTCAAATGGACAAGTGGATTCTTCTTCAGCTCAGCCTTCAGCAAGGAAGCAATCGCGACGTTTGATATGCGAGGGGAGGCCAGAGAGTTATCCGCTAGCGTAATGGCATCAGCCCCCATCTCGTGCAAATATCGACTCCCCTTCATGAACTCTTCCACTCCAAGCGTTTTCGGCGGATCCAATTCTACGAGAATAGCAGGCCCTTTCTTCACCTTCCCTAAAATCGTCTCTTTATCCGGCTGTCGAAAATCATAGGTGTAGACATGGGATTTTCGGCTGATGACCTCCTTCTTTTCTGTCAAAGGCACAAGACCAAGAATCCCCTTTTTAATGGCCCGTACATGGGCGGGCGTTGTCCCGCAGCAGCCGCCAATTAACCGCACACCCTGTTCCACGAGCTGTTTCGCTGCGCTGACAAAATAATCTGCATCAGTCGAGTAAACATAACGGCCATCCGTAAAGTCGGGCAGACTCGCATTAGGATAGGCAGAGTAGAAGGCATCTTCTCTTAATGGCACCTCCTCGAATGAACGAATCATATGGTAGGGCCCCATGCGGCAATTTAACCCAATGATATCGGCTCCTTTTCCTTTGATCAGGTCAAAGGCATCCTTCACCTGCATGCCATTTTGAAGCAGGCCGACTTCATGCAAGGAAATATTGGCGACAATCGGTAAATTCGTTTGCTTTCTTGCTATCTCAAGGACATATAATAATTCCTCTAGGTCATAATAGGTTTCCAGGATTAGACCGTCCGGCTCTTCTAGAAGAAGCGCATCCAGCTGCTCCTTGAAATAGGTCCCAATCTCCGTCAAGCTTAGCTCGGATTTCCGTACGCTGCGTAGCCCGCCTATCGTACCAAGGACATAAACCCGGCCTGCTGCCGCTTCCTTGGCAAGCCTGACTCCCTCCCTGTTTATCCGCTCAACCTCACCTTCAAGTCCGTAGCGCTTCAGCTTGTGAAAGTTAGCTCCAAATGTATTTGTCTGAATCAGATCGGCACCTGCTCCTATATATTCCTTATGTAATTCGGCAATCCGTTCTGGATTGGTGAGATTTAATTCCTCATAGCATGTATCTATCCCAAAGGAATAGAGCAATGTACCGCTCGCTCCATCTCCAACAAGGATTTCCCCCTTAAGTCTCTCTAGTAAACGCATCTTTTCCCCTCCCCTTGAGTATGCAGATGGATGTCCGATTATAAAGAAAGAGCCTTTCAAAAATGAAGGCCCCAGTTATGTACGGCACTCATCTTTCAAGCTAAGCTTGCTGGATTTAGCACCTTGGACACTGTTTGTCCAGGTTGCTGAGGTTTCGCAGGGCCAGTCCCTCCGCCTCTCTAGATAAGAAAATATTGGATTGTTTATTAAATTTACTACAAATTTTCAGTAATTTCAATTTATTTAGAAAATTATTCTCAGAAAGTTACCCCTCACCCATATTTGGGTAATAAGGGAATGAGGTGAATGATGTATGAAGGATTTCGTTTCAAAGCAATTTAAAGAACCAAAGGGATTGATTGGAAAAGCAGCAGGCAAGGTCATGGCAGTTGAAAATGGCGTATTATATGATTGGACCTTCAAGGAGCTCGGATTGGTAAATGGAGATAAAGTACTCGAGATTGGATTTGGCCCAGGTGAGGGGCTGCATATGCTTCTCTCTTCCTTCCCGAAATGCCGTCTTGATGGCTTTGATCCATCACAGGCAATGATAGACTTGGCCAAAGAGCGAAATGAAGACTCCCTGAAAAGCGGGCGTCTCACCATCACGCTTGGAACAGCTTTAGATGTACCATTAGAGAATCAATATAACCGTATATACAGCGTTAACAGTTTCCCTATGTGGGAGGAAAAAGAAACCTCCCTTAGCCGTTTGCATGCCCTTTTGACAACTGGAGGAAGCCTCACCATCACCGTCCAGCCCCGGCAAAAGGATGCCACCATCAAACACGCTGCCAAGCTCTCCCTCGAGATTTCGTCACTCATGAAAAGGACTGGATTCCATTCCATCAGAACAAATGAAATGGAGCTGAAACCATGTACCGCTGTTTCCGTCAGCGGGATAAAAGGGGACTAAGCTATTTTAATAAAGATTGTAAGAGGCACCCTAAAAGTCAGAATCAAAATCTACCTTTTGGGGTGTTCGATTATCACGAACTAATCAGCTATTGGATATGATTCTTATCAATCAGTTAATAACTCAGTCTTATACGTAGACCGAATATTTACCGGTATTTTATTAAAAATGTGAAGGGGAATTCCCCTTTCACACTTTTAAAGTGTGTATGGAATCTCCAATAATAAATAAAAAAATGGGGTAAGTTGGTTCGTAAACAAACTCCATCCAGCCCTCTGGAATGTGTATCTCTTTCATCACATATATTAATTCCTGAGAAGTATTCTTCACTTAATTGGTTTTCTACTAACATTCTTAATTTAAGACCCATTTTATCCGAGAATCCTAAGTCAGTATAATTCGCTTCTATATTCTCTCCCCTTAGTCCGGTTTATTCAGTAAAATACTGCTGCCCTTACTAATTAAACCACATGTAACGA
>NZ_JBJEFJ010000158.1:0-32466 GCF_051873915.1 Pradoshia sp. | reverse complement strand
GCGGTGTACACGGTCGTTTTTCACATCTTCATCAACTTGGTCTTCCATACGTGCAGCTGGTGTGCCTGTCCGTTTTGAATAAGGGAAGACGTGAAGCTCAGAAAAACGTTGTTCCTTAATGAAATTATACGTCTCCATGAATTCTTCCTCTGTTTCACCCGGGAAACCTACGATAACATCCGAAGTGATTGCTAGATTTGGCAATGCCTCACGCAGGCGTGCTACACGCTCGGCATAAAACTCTGTTGAATACTTGCGGCGCATTCTCTTAAGCACAGTGTTTGAAGCCGATTGAATCGGTATATGCAAATGCGGAACAACCTTGTCAGATTTCCGCAATACCTCGATGACCTCATCAGAGATTTGCGAGGCTTCGATGGAGGAAATACGGATGCGTTTCAATCCCGCTACCTTCTCATCCAAATCCTTCAGAAGCATGGCAAGATTATAATCCTTTAAGTCTTCTCCATATCCGCCTGTATGAATACCTGTAAGGACGATTTCCTTATAGCCTGCGTCAACCAGCTGCTGAGCTTGATGAACGACTTCCTGTGGATCTCTTGAGCGCAGAAGTCCGCGTGCCCATGGGATGATGCAGAAAGTACAGAAGTTATTGCAGCCCTCCTGAATCTTCAATGACGCGCGCGTACGGTCAGTGAAGGCAGGTACGTCCATTTCTTCATATACTCTTGTTTTCATGATATTGCGAACGCCGTTGATTGGCTGGCGTTCTTCTCTAAATGTATCAATAAATCCTAACAGTTTACCGCGGTCCTGTGTTCCGACCACGATATCCACTCCTGGAATGGCCATAATTTCCGCAGGGGAGGTTTGAGCATAGCAGCCTGTTACGCAAATGACCGCATCTGGATTCTTACGGACAGCTCTGCGAATGATTTGACGGCTTTTCTTGTCGCCTGTATTTGTCACTGTACATGTATTAATAATGTAGACATCTGCTACTTGCTCAAAATCTACTCGATCATATCCTGAAGCCTGAAACAGCTGCCATATCGCTTCTGTTTCATAATGGTTCACTTTACATCCTAATGTATGGAACGCTACGGTTGCCATTTCCTTCACCTCGCTAATTCTAATTGATAAGATATTGCTGACAATGCATATAATGGCGCTGTCTCTGTGCGGAGAATGCGGGGTCCAAGGCTGCATGTCATAAAGCCTTGAGCGAGCAAACGCTCTACCTCTTTTTCGTCCAGGCCTCCCTCAGGCCCAAAGACAATGAGAAGTTTTTCTCCAGGTTTGACGGCTTGCAATGTTTCAGCCAGCCGCATACTTTCTCCTTGCTTTGCCTCTTCCTCATAAGCTACGAGCTTATGGTCAAAGCCATCTAATTGCTTCAGTAATCCCTCAAATGAAACTGGGTCGTCAATTCGCGGGATGACCGTACGATGCGATTGCTCTGCCGCCTCTTTTGCAATCTTGCGCAGCCGTTCCGTTTTCTTGGCGGCTTTCTTTGCATCCCATTTAACAATGGAACGAGTTGCCACAAAAGGGATAAATGCATGAGCCCCAAGCTCCGTCCCTTTTTGAATGACCCACTCTAATTTATCCCCTTTAGGCAAGCCGTTCGCGATACTCACTTGAACGGGCATTTCCACTGATTCATCCACCCATTCAATGATGCGGCCACGAAGAGACTCATCAAGGATGGTATCAATTTGAATGAGCGCTGTCTTGGCATTGATGACTCCCATAAACTGGTCGCCAGTCTCCATCCGCATCACCCGAGTCATATGATGAAAATCATCTCCCGAGACGATGACGTTCTCCTCATCGTTCATCTCATGAATAAAATATCTCTGCATGGCCTCGCATCCTTCTTCCTTCTAAAATCGTACTATAACGCCTTATTGCTTAACTGCTGTAATGGACACCCAGTCCTCCATCGTCATGACTTCCTCAATGATTAAGCCGCTATTCTTAATGGCCTCTTCCACCTCAGCTCTTTTCTGCTTGATAATGCCAGAGGAGATAAAGCGTCCGCCAGGCTTAAGAAGTCTCTCCACATCATCTGTAAAGCGAACAATGACTTCAGCCAAAATATTTGCGACAATGATGTCAGCCTCGAAATCTACTTCCTTCAACAAGTCATTCTGCTTAATGGTTACCTTATCATGAACCTTGTTGAGCTTACAATTGATTTTCGCGCTATTCACGGCCACTTCATCTAAGTCAAGCGCAAGAATTTCTTCTGCGCCGTATTTCGCTGCCGCAATCGTCAATACGCCTGAACCTGTTCCCACATCAATGATATGCATCCCCGGTTTAACCTGTTTTTCAAGCGCCTGAATACAGAGGATTGTCGTTGGATGTGTACCTGTTCCAAATGCCATCCCCGGATCTAGTTCAATAATCTTCTCATCACTGCTGACAGGAGTGTATTCCTCCCATGTCGGAACAATCGTGATTTGTTCAGAAATCTTCACCGGATGATAATATTTCTTCCAGGCAGTTGCCCATTCTTCCTCATTTACTTCACTGATTGTTACTTTATTAGCACCCAGATCAATATCATATTCAACAAGGTTATTAATCAAGTCCTTGATCCCATCGACTGTTTCGCCAAGAAAGCTATTAACCGGCAGGTATGCCTTTACAATGACACCCTCATCTGGAAAATCATTAGGGTCGAGCTGATAGATTTCGCCGAATACATTCTCCCTTTCACGGACAAGCTCAAGCGGATCTTCAATCACCACACCGCTTGCTCCTGCCTCATGCAATATATTCGATATTGGTTCGACTGCTTCATTTGTTGTATGAATACATAATTCGGACCATTTCATCATCTACCAACTCCTACCTGTTTATTCACCTTTAAATGCTCTTTTTACTTTTGAGAAGAAACCTTCTTCATGTTCGTCCAATTGACCTTGACCGCTGATTTCCGCAAACTCTCTGATTAGTTCTTTCTGCTTATCAGATAGCTTTGTCGGTGTTACGACTAAAATACGGATATGCTGGTCGCCCTGGCCATAGCCTCTTACATTTTGCACGCCCTTGCCCTTCAAGCGGAAACGAGTGCCTGTTTGCGTGCCGGCCGGCACCTTCAGCTTCACCTTCCCATGGATGGTCGGTACTTCGATTTCATCCCCTAAGGCTGCCTGTGCAAAGGTAATTGGCATTTCACAATAAATATCATCCCCATCACGCTCAAAGAATTCATGAGGTTTAATTTGGAAGACGACGAATAAATCTCCAGCCGGCCCGCCATTTACGCCTGGCTCACCCTTGCCTGGTACACGCAATTGCTGGCCATCGTCCACACCTGCTGGTACCTTAATTTGAATTTTGTTACGTTTTCTGACCGTACCTTTTCCGTGACAGGTTGCGCATTTATGCTTAATAATCTTCCCTGTACCGCTGCAATGCTGACATACACGGCGGTTTACAATCCGGCCGAATGGTGTATTTTGTTCCACATTCAGCTGACCTGTACCATTACAATGAGAGCAAGTTTCAGGAGAAGTTCCCGGCTTAGCACCGCTTCCCTTACATGTCTCACATTCTTCATCCCTTGGTATTTCAATGGTTGTTTCAGTTCCAAAGCACGCCTCTTCAAAGGAAAGTGTCATTGTGTATTGTAAATCATCCCCTTGACGAGGAGCATTTGGATCACGGCGGCGGCCGCCTCCGCCAAAGAATGTGTTGAATATATCCTCAAATCCGCCGAAGCCTTCAAACCCAGCACCGCCGGCTCCCCCGAAGCCTTGAGTTGGATCCTCATGACCGAATTGGTCATAGCGCGCTCTCTTTTGATCATCGCTTAAAACTTCATACGCTTCTTTGACCTCTTTAAACTTCTCTGTTGCATCTGCTTCTTTATTAATGTCAGGGTGATATTGTTTGGAAAGGCGACGATACGCTTTCTTCAATTCATCCTTCGAGGCATTTTTGCCAACCCCAAGCACCTCATAATAATCCCGTTTGCTCATTCCTCACACTCCTGATTCTTGTAATATCCGTCGTTTCACATAAAAAATATTGTACCACTTGATAAACATGAGTTGCAATATAAACAACAAATGGATAAGACGTTAAAAAAAGCCAAAGTCAAGCATGCCTTGACTTTGACTCTTTTCGTTCAGAAATTATTTCTTGTCGTCATCCACTTCTGTGAATTCAGCATCTACGACATCATCTGCTTTGCCTGCGCCGTCTTGGCCTTCTTGGGCTTGAGCTTGCGCTTGCGCTGCTTGCTCATAAAGCTTCACACTAAGTGCCTGAACAATCTCTTGCAAGGCATCTTTCTTTTCTTTCATAGCAGCAAGATCATTCTTTTCGATAGCTTCTTTCAATGCATCTTTTGCTTCCGTTGCTTTTTGAACTTCTGCTGCATCTACTTTGCCTTCAAGCTCTTTTAATGTTTTTTCGGTTTGGAATACGAGGCTGTCAGATTCGTTGCGAAGCTCTGCTTCTTCTTTGCGTTTCTTATCAGCTTCCGCATTCTCTTCCGCTTCCTTCACCATACGGTCAATTTCTTCATCACTCAAGGATGTAGCAGATTGAATCGTGATGGCTTGTTCTTTGTTTGTGCCAAGGTCTTTCGCACGAACGTTAACAATCCCGTTATTGTCGATATCAAATGTTACTTCAATTTGAGGAATACCGCGTGGTGCCGGCGGAATGTCCGTTAATTGGAAACGGCCAAGTGTTTTGTTGTCCGCTGCCATTTGACGCTCCCCTTGAAGAACATGAATATCAACGGCTGTTTGGTTATCTGCTGCTGTTGAGAAAATTTGAGACTTGCTTGTCGGAATCGTTGTATTACGGTCGATTAAGCGAGTAAATACACCGCCCATTGTTTCAATACCAAGAGATAGAGACGTTACGTCAAGCAAGACAACATCTTTAACGTCACCAGTGATAACGCCGCCTTGGATAGCTGCTCCCATTGCTACGACTTCATCTGGGTTTACGCCTTTATGAGGCTCTTTGCCTGTTTCTTTCTTAATTGCTTCTTGTACAGCAGGGATACGAGTAGATCCGCCGACAAGGATTACTTTATCGATTTCAGCTGGGGACAAGCCTGCATCACGAAGAGCTTGGCGAGTAGGTCCCATTGTTCTTTCAACAAGGCCAGCTGTGATTTCATTGAATTTCGCGCGAGTAAGCGTCACATCCAAGTGCAATGGTCCAGCTTCTCCAGCCGTGATGAATGGAAGAGAGATTTGAGTGGATGTAACACCAGATAAATCCTTCTTCGCTTTTTCAGCTGCATCTTTTAAGCGTTGAAGCGCCATTTTATCTTTAGATAGGTCAATTCCGTTTTCTTTACGGAATTCTTCGATTAAGTATTCCATAACGGCATTATCAAAGTCATCTCCGCCAAGACGGTTGTCACCAGCAGTAGAGCGCACTTCGAATACGCCATCACCCAATTCAAGGATGGAAACGTCAAATGTACCGCCGCCAAGGTCGAATACAAGGATTTTTTGATCTTCGTCTGCTTTATCAAGACCATAAGCAAGAGCCGCAGCTGTTGGTTCGTTGATAATACGTTCAACTTCAAGACCAGCGATGCGTCCAGCATCTTTTGTTGCTTGACGTTCTGCATCATTGAAGTAAGCCGGAACCGTGATAACAGCTTTTGTCACTTTTTCGCCAAGGTATTCTTCTGCGTAAGATTTCAAGTATTGAAGGATGATCGCAGATACTTCTTGTGGAGAGTAGTCTTTGCCTTCAATGTTGACAGTGTAATCTGTACCCATATGACGTTTAATGGAGCTTACTGTATTCAAGTTTGTGATTGCTTGGCGTTTTGCCACCTCACCAACTT
Organism: Pradoshia sp.; assembly: GCF_051873915.1. Lineage (NCBI taxonomy): Bacteria > Bacillati > Bacillota > Bacilli > Caryophanales > Bacillaceae > Pradoshia > Pradoshia sp. Next base: position 26,666 of record NZ_JBJEFJ010000158.1, on the reverse strand, counting down.
GACGTTCGCCGTTTTTGAAAGCAACGACAGATGGAGTTGTTCTATTTCCTTCTGGATTTGGAATAACCTTTGGTTCCCCGCCCTCTAGCACAGATACGCAAGAGTTAGTGGTTCCTAAGTCAATACCGATAATTTTACTCATGAATGATTACCTCCCGTAATATGTAACCTTATTGATTCACTTTTACCATAGATGGTCGAATCACACGGTCCTTAAGTTTATAGCCTTTTTGAAGCTCTTCCACAACAATGTTTGAACCAAAGTCTGGATTATTATCCTGCATGACAGCCTGATGCTGATGCGGGTCAAATTCCTCTCCGACAGCTTTGATTTCTTCAACGCCTTCTTCCTTAAGGGCTGCTTGAATACCGCTTAAGACCATATTCATTCCTTGTAGAAGTGCCTTTGTTTCTTCATTATCTGTCGAAATCATAAGTGCTCGTTCAAAGTTATCCAACGCCGGCAGTAAATTTGTTACCAAGGATTGCGCTCTGTACTTCTGCGCTGCCTCTGCATCAAGCTTCACACGGCGGCGATAATTATCGAAATCGGCATAAAGACGCAAATATTTCGCCTCTGCTTCCTTCAGCTTTTGTTCAAGCTCAGCTTCCTTGCCTCCAGTGCTTCCCTCTGCTACCTCATCAGAAGCCGCATCAGCTGCACCAGATTCAGTTGAATCTGTATCTTGTGTTTCATTCACATCTGTTTCATCGAATATTTCTTCAATTGTTTCATCAACAGCTTGATCCTGTTTATTTTCAGCCACTGCTTCTCACCTCCCTATAAGCTTTGCCAATATATTCAAGAACGACATTACTACTATTACCGTTCCTTTTTATTTTGATACTGCTCCGTTAGCATCGCGCTCAAATTGTCAGAGAAAAAGGACAGTAAACCAATGACACGCGCATAATCCATTCTGGTTGGTCCAAGAATTGCGATGGAACCAAGGCTTTCATCACCTATGGAATACGTGGCGCTTATGATGCTGCAATTGCTTAACGCAAGATTATTATTCTCATGACCAATCCGGACATTGATGCCAACAGGTGTTTGACTCACTAAATCATACAGATCCTTTTCCTGTTCAATAACATTGAGAATCGCCTTCACTTTCTCAATATCATGGAATTCAGGCTGGCTGAGCATATTTGCTTTACCGCCAAAGAACAGCTTCTCGTTTGCCGGAATCTGCAATGTGGCCGCAATCATATTCAGCACCATATCATAGTTCGTGATATGCTGCTTTAATAGTACAGCAACCTCCTTATAGATCTTTTCCTTCAACTGGGTTAAAGGAACGCCTATCAGCCGTTCATTCAAGATATTAACGACTCTCTCCATTTCATCCATGTCAATGCCTGGAGGGAGATAAATCATCTTATTTTCAACATGCCCGGTATCCGTGACGATGATAGCTGTGGCAGTATTATTGCCAAGCGGAACGATTTGGATTCTGCGTAAATAATTATCCGACACAGCAGGCCCCAGCATGATGGTCGTATAATTAGTGATTTCAGAGAGAATGCCGGCAGAGCGCTGGACAATCTTCTCTAGCTCGAAAAGCTTATCTTTAAAAATCGATTTTAACTTATGGATGTCTTCCTTTTGAAGCTGCTGCGGTGATACAAGATGATCCACATAGTATCGATACCCTTTTTCCGACGGAATACGCCCGGAGGATGTATGAGTTTTCTCTAAGTATCCCATTTCCTCAAGGTCAGCCATTTCATTTCTGATTGTAGCCGAGCTCAGTGAAATGCCATCCTTCTTCGAAATATTGCGTGAACCGACAGGCTGAGCGGTCGATATAAAATCATCGATGATCACTTGTAATATAAGCAGTTGTCTGTTTGTTAACATCGATAATCACCCCTGTTAGCACTCTTTGCCTCCGAGTGCTAAGTCTATAAATAAAGTATCAAAACGGCCGTAACGTGTCAACGGTTATGATTATGTTTTCAGCGTCATTTTTTAACTATAATAAAAAATCCTGAAATACTTCATTGCCAATTAATTTTCCTTGATGGGTAAGCTTAATATTTCCGCCCTCTATGACAAGCAGTTCTTTTTGAAGGAAATTAGCGATGGCCTCACCGAATACATCGTTCATGTCAATACCAAAACGCTGCTTAAATCCTTGGATAGAGACACCCTCTGTCTTTCTCAGACCAAGGAACATCTCTTCCTCCATTCTTTCCTTCTTCGTGACATTTGCCTGGTCAATGATAGGTTTCTCCCCATTTGCGATGTCATTCATGTATTTTTTGAGCGGACCATGATTATGGTAGCGCACCCCATTCAGATAGCCGTGTGCACCTGCTCCTAATCCATAATACTCCTCATTATTCCAATAGACGAGATTATGCTTGCTCTCAAAGCCCGGCTTGCCGAAGTTTGAGATTTCATATTGATGGTAGCCTGCCTTCTCCATCCGCTCCATTACATATTCATACATGGAGGCTTCCGTATCCTCTGAAGGGAGGGAGAGCTTGCCTTTATTCAGCATGATGTAAAAGACTGTCTTCGGCTCAATAATAAGCGAATAGGCTGAGAAATGAGGCAGCTCGAGTTCAAGCGCCCGGTTAATCGTGTCTTGCAAGTCCTCTATCGTCTGGCCAGGCAGGGAGTAAATCAAGTCAATACTGATATTCTCAAATCCCGCCTCCCGCGCCAGTTCAATATTCCGGTACACATCCTCGGAGGTATGTCCGCGGCCGATTTTCTTCAAGAGCTCTTCATTGAAGGTCTGTACCCCCAAGCTCAAGCGATTGACGCCTGCCGCCTTCATGACTGCGAGCTTTTCCTTTGTCAAATCCCCCGGATTGGCCTCCATTGTGAACTCATACTCATCCCCTAAGCGGATGTTCTCATGAATGGATGCTAGAAGCTTCTCCATTTGGCCAGCATCCAGCGCCGTCGGTGTTCCTCCGCCGATGAAGACCGTCTTCATCTCCCTCTTGCCCATTTGATAGAGTGACATTTCACCCGCAAGACTTCGAAGATATTCTTCAACAGGCTGGTTTTGAATAAAGAATTTATTGAAATCGCAGTAATGACAAATCTGCGTACAAAAAGGTATGTGAACATACATGCTTTGCGCCAAGGCAGAAGCACCTCTTTTCTTAAAGAACTATAGATGATCTATTATCACCATCATAATAAAAGAGAGGCCAGAACAAAAATGTCCGGCCTCTTTAGAACGTATTCTTGTTATTTTTTCGAATTGGAGTCATCCATTTTCAGGACAGCCATGAAAGCCTCCTGCGGCACTTCAACAGAGCCGACCTGCTTCATCCGCTTCTTCCCTTCCTTTTGCTTCTCAAGAAGCTTACGCTTACGGGAAATGTCACCGCCGTAGCATTTAGCAAGGACGTTCTTTCTCATCGCTTTAATGGATGAGCGGGCAACAATCTTATTGCCGATTGCGGCCTGAACAGGCACTTCAAATTGCTGGCGTGGAATAAGCTCTTTTAATTTTTCTACGATAACCTTTCCGCGCTCATAAGCAAAGTCTTTGTGAACGATGAAGCTCAAGGCATCGACTGTTTCACCGTTTAGAAGGATGTCCATCTTCACAAGCTTCGATTCCTTATAGCCAATTAGTTCATAATCGAAGGATGCATATCCCTTCGTGCTTGACTTCAATTGATCGAAGAAATCGTAAACAATTTCAGAGAGCGGGATTTCGTAGATGATGCTGACACGATTCTCATCAATATACTGCATATCGATGAAATTACCGCGCTTTGTTTGGCACAATTCCATGATAGCTCCAACAAAGTCATTCGGTGCCATCAATGTCGCCTTCACATAAGGCTCCTCAATCTGGTCAATCTTCTGCGGGTCAGGCATATTGGACGGGTTATCAATATCGATTTCCGTTCCGTCTGTCATCTTCACTTTGTAAATAACACTCGGTGCGGTTGTAATCAAATCAATATTGAATTCACGTTCAATCCGCTCCTGGATGATTTCCATATGGAGCAGTCCAAGGAATCCGCAGCGGAAGCCAAATCCTAAGGCTTGAGATGTTTCCGGCTCGTATTGCAAGGCAGAGTCATTTAATTGGAGTTTCTCTAATGCCTCGCGCAAATCATTGAATTTCGCTGTGTCGATTGGATATAGACCGCAATACACCATCGGGTTTAGGCGGCGGTAGCCTGGAAGCGGCTCAGTTGCGCCGTTCTTCGCATTCGTAATCGTATCACCGACCTGGGTATCACCAACATTCTTGATTGCTGCTGTCAGGAACCCTACATCACCGACTGTTAATTCATCACAAACCGTCGCTTTTGGTGTATGCACACCAACCTCGATAACCTCAAATTCCTTGCCTGTTGCCATCATCTTGATCTTATCGCCAGGCTTCACTGTTCCTTCTACGACACGGATGTAAGCAATAACACCTCGGTAGGCATCATATAAAGAGTCAAAGATTAACGCTTTGAGCGGTGCTTCAGGGTCACCGCTTGGTGCCGGAACCTTCTCAGCAATCTGCTCAAGGATTTCCTCAATGCCGATACCGGCCTTAGCGGAAGCAAGAACCGCCTCAGAGGCATCCAGTCCAATCACATCCTCGATTTCCTGGCGCACACGCTCAGGGTCCGCGCTTGGCAGGTCAATTTTGTTGATGATTGGCAGGATTTCCAAGTCATTATCAAGTGCAAGATAAACATTTGCAAGCGTTTGAGCTTCAATACCTTGTGCAGCGTCAACGACGAGGACAGCCCCCTCACAAGCTGCAAGGGACCGGGATACTTCATACGTGAAGTCAACATGTCCGGGGGTATCGATTAAATGGTAGATGTATTCTTCTCCATCTTTTGCTTTATATTTCAATTGAACGGCATTTAATTTAATCGTAATGCCGCGCTCTCTTTCCAAATCCATGGAATCAAGAAGCTGATCCTTCATTTCTCTGGATGTGAGGGCATTGGTCTTCTCTAATATTCTATCCGCTAACGTCGATTTCCCATGGTCAATATGGGCGATAATCGAGAAGTTACGGATTTTCTTCTGTCTTTCTAGCCGTTCTTGATTATTCATTGTCGTTTTCACTCCTGTTACTTTCAAAACACAGATACTGTAGATTATAGCAGAAAGAAATTCAAACCGTAAACGGTTTATGCCCAAGCACAAAAATTAATTTCTCACACTCTCTCCCAATATCAAGAACAGACACGTCCCAAGAGGACTGAGCGCATATCCTGCTCAGATAAAATCCCGAAAAACAGACGTCCTTCGGGAATGTCATCATTCTTATTCATCTGAGATAAGCTTCGCCAAGCCTTGAAAGATATCTGTGCATGCACTCGAAATTCCTTTACCCGCACTTGACAGCGCATTATAGGCTTTCCATTCTTCCATCTCTTCCTTCTTCTTCTCTATATCACCAGTCGAGACTTCCTTTCCGAGCACAGTCGCATTGATCTCGCCCTCGCCCTCTTTCTTAACCGTAAAAGCTTCATACATCCTCGGGTCCTCATAGCCTTGCATCTTCTTCATATTTTGGTTGGCAAATTGCATACCCAAAATCACTCCGAAGAAAAGAAGCAGAACAAGCAAACTTGTTTTCCATATGAATTTACCCATTTAGCATTCTCCTTTATCGTCATTCATTCGGATGTCAGCTGCCATCACCCATGACTGCCTCTGCATCAAGTATATGCTCTGATAGCGCTCCTGCCAGCACTTCCATGGAACGATCCAATTCCTCCATCGTATTATCCACACCGCCCGCTTCCACTAGCATCGCATTCTCTGACAAGTCCTGATTAAATTTCCCGTTCGTGGACGCCCCCCTTTTCTCGAAGACACCACGGCTTAAGCCTGGGTATTTATCCGAGATACGTTTATGAATCTCCTTTGCCAGCTTCAAATTCTTTTCATAATTCGGGTTCTCTCCCCCAATAATGAAACAGATTTTTGCATAATCCTTCCCGTCTATCTTAATCGTCGTCACTTTTTTCCTTTGGGAATCCCGATGGACATCAACATAGTATTGGGCATCTTTCTTCTGGGCTATCGCTTCCTCGACTATCTTCCTTGATTCCGTGTATGAACTTGCATAATTCAAGTTCTTTTTTTGAAGAAGGGCATAGACATCTGTTTTATCCACCTCTGCCCCGACCCCTTTTTCTTCTAATGCCTCTTTTAGCTTATCGCCGACAAGGGTGACATTCACCTTCGAATGGGACGCAGCGTTAGGGTCTGTCACCCCTTTTAATAGAGGAAGATAGGACTCCCGGGTATGCGAGAAATAAATGAACACTCTTTTCTCCTTTGGTGCCGTTTGCTTCTTATCCTCCACATCATCTTTCTCCTCAATCTTCTCTGTATCGGAATCCTTCTCGAGGGACTCTGGCAGCGGAGCAGATTCAATCGGCATATTTGTATAGTTCGTCCCTTCCCCTGCAATCAGGATATCCCCATCAAAGAGGGAATAGCCGGGGAGCTCTCTCCCAAGCAGGCTTCTAGGGTCATCCATCGTTATATTGGTTACATATTGAAACAGCTGCTCACCGATTGTTGGCACATCCCCATCAGGAAGTGATTGCTGAAGATACATATTCCCTTTCATGAGATGCTTGTATAGTGTCTTGCCAGCCATTTGTTTCGTTGCTTCATTTAATGAATTAGATGAAACCCGGTATTCAGGCTTCAAAGCAGTCAACAGCCCAATGAATAAAAACAGGACGATCATGGCACCGGCAAAATAGAAAAGAAACCGAATAATGGTGGCTGCTTGCAATGCAATTATCAGATTAGACTTTGTCCGTTTCATGGTTCCACCCTTTCAGGAGCATTCTAGTAAATTGTATGCTCTGATAGAGTTGCTAGAACCACTGTTTCTATTTAGTGTGTGTAATATCCAGCGTTATCCTGATCAACCGCTTGATGCAGGGCCGCATTCAGACCATTCGCTACTAGATTGGCCATATCCTCAATAAAGACATCCACTTCCTTCGGCGTTACCATCAAATTATGGCCAAGCGGGGAAAGCACTTCATGAATGAGTCTTCTCTTCTCCTCCTCCGGCAACGTTCCGATGATGCCGAGGAAGGTTTTGCGATGCTCCTCTTCTGGAAGATCATCTTCATTGAGTTTTTTCTTCTCGCCAAAGGTCATACCCGCCGGAGCGAGTGCTCTTGACGGCCTGTCCCCTTCCTTCAATTCACGGCCAAAATGCTTCAATATATAATCAATCGTATCAGCTGTGATCGTTACCGCATCCACCACGGTAGGAATACCGACTGAAATGACAGGTATGCCAAGTGTTTCTTTGCTTAATTCCTTCCGCTTATTGCCAACACCAGATCCTGGGTGGATGCCTGTATCCGTTATTTGGATGGTTGTATTGACCCGGTCGATGGAGCGGGCCGCAAGTGCGTCAATCGCAATAATGAAAGCCGGATTCGTTTTTTCGACTATTCCCTTGATAATATCGCTCGTCTCAATTCCTGTCAGTCCCATTACCCCAGGAGAGATGGCACTTACAGGCCTGAAACCTTTCGAAACGGCAGTCGGCTGATATTCAAATAAATGACGGGTAACGATAAGGTTCTCAATAACTGACGGTCCAAGTGCATCCGGCGTAACATGCCAATTCCCAAGCCCAACAACAAGACAGGAATCATCAGCTGAAAGTCCGATCCTCTTCAGGATATATCCCAGCTGCTTCGCAAAAACTGCCTCTACCCGCCTTTGCAGCTTGGAATCCTGCTCCCGAATCCCTTGCATTTCCATTGTGATATAAAAGCCCGGCTTCTTCCCGACCTCTTTCTCCCCTTCCTCCGTGATCTCCACATAAGAAAGCTCGATTCCGTCAATTTCTTTTTCCTTTAGAATGACGCCGGCAATCTTTGAGGTATCCTCCACCTCTTCAACCAGCAATTCTCTTGCCTCAACAGCCAGATCCGTTCGGACAGCGTACTGGGATAAGTCCAGTTCCTTATTCAAACAAATTACCCCCTTCGACATTCTTTTCCTAATAGGATTGCCTGATTAAGAGGGTCTCATTCTTTCGCCAAGTCAGAATTGCATTTTCACCCCAAAAAAAGATACCCAGCTTGCAAACATCAGCCAACCCGCATAAACTCAATGTAAAGATGGGAAACTTAACAGTAAAATCCGCTATTCCGTAAGCAATTTTTATTTTGCTCCATCTTGAGTATTGCATTAAGAAATACATTTTGATAGAATATCATATGTTGCGAATGTTAATTGATAAGAATATCGAGTTGACATAATTCGGATTCTGGAGGTGAAACAAATGGCAAATATTAAATCCGCTATCAAACGTGTTAAAACTAGCGAAGCTGCTAGAGCTCATAATATCGCTCAAAAATCAGCTGTACGTACAAACGTTAAGAAAGTAGAAGCTGCTATCGCTTTGAACGATGCAACTGCTGCTAACGAATCAATCGTAGCTGCTGTTAAAGGACTAGATAAGGCTGCAACTAAAGGCTTAATCAGCAAAAACGCTGCTGCCCGCAAAAAATCTCGTCTTATGAAAAAAGTGAACAAACTTAACGCTTAATGAAACGCACCCTTTTTAGGGTCGTTTTTTTTATCGCAGGCCATGGTTTATCGGATGTTTGCCCAACCTCCCTTAAACCATGGCTTTTTCTTTCTCCCTCATCCTCCATATGCATACTTTCTATTCTGAACCTCTCCTTTAAATCATACATTGATGAAAAAGGATCGTGCAGGAAAGGAAGAGACGCTATGCAAATCCATGTAGTCAGACAAGGCGAAAGCATTTATTCCATAGCTCAGGCCTATAATATAAGCGCCAATCAAATCATTTCCTCAAATGTTCTGCAAGCACCAAATGAGCTCGTCATCGGTCAGGCACTCGTTATCCCCATCACCGGCAGGTATCATTGGGTGCAGCCCGGGGAAACTCTCTCAAGCATCGGAAGGATGTTTGGTGTAGCTCCTCAGGAAATCGCAGATGCGAATAATCTCTCAATAGATGAACCCCTTAAAGAGGGATTACGGCTATATATCCCCCCAAGTCCAAAACGATATGCTCAATTCAATGCCTATGTTGAACCTAGGGGGACAACAGTCTCTGAGAATCTCGAGCAGGAATCCCGGATAGCCGCTCCCTACTTAACCTACTTATCTCCATTTAGCTACAGGGTATTGCGAGACGGCAAACTGAAAGCCCCCTTGCTGGATGATTTTCCGGCAATCGCGAGTAATTCAGGCGCCGTCCTTGTCATGGTCGTAACCAATCTTGAGAACGACGGCTTCAGCGGCGACCTAGCTAGTCAGATTCTTAATAACGAGGATCTTCAGAATGTGTTATTCGACCAAATTACCGAAACAGCGAGAAAAATTGGTTTTCGAGATATTCACTTTGACTTCGAAAACCTAAAGGCAGGTGACCGAAATGCCTATACTTCCTTTCTTAAAAGGGCAAAAGCCCGATTTTCCAAGGAAGGCTGGCAAGTATCCATTGCTCTTGCCCCGAAGACAAGTGCCGGGCAGAAGGGTTCCTGGTATGAGGGCCATGACTACAAAGCACAGGGAGCGGCGGTCGACTGGGTACTGATTATGACATATGAATGGGGCTACAGCGGAGGGCCGGCACAGGCAGTCTCCCCGATTGGGCCTGTTCGTCGCGTTCTCACCTATGCTATATCAGAGATCCCCTCAAGAAAAGTGATGATGGGGCAGAATTTATATGGCTATGATTGGACTCTTCCCTTTGTAAAAGGATCTGTCGCCAAAGCCGTCTCCCCGCAGCAGGCGATTGCGATTGCCAGGCAGTACAAGGTGGATATTAAGTATGATTACACAGCCCAGGCACCGTTTTTCAGGTACACTGATGAGGATGGTCAGCAGCATGAGGTCTGGTTTGAGGACGCCCGTTCTATCCAGGCAAAGTTTAATCTCGTCAAGGAGCTTGATTTACGCGGGGTCAGTTATTGGAAGCTAGGGCTCTCCTTTCCGCAAAACTGGCTCCTTCTGCAGGATAATTTCAATGTTACCAAGCTTTAAAAAAGAAGGAATCCCTCCAGCAAAATGCAGAGGGATTCCTTCTTTTTCATGATTGTAATATGAATAATTCCAGTTGTATTTCTTTATCTCCTAATCCAGTCTTCATCCGGTAATCAAGCTCTGCCAGCTGACCAAGTGCCCGGAGAAGGCTCTTTTCCGAGAAATCATTGATTCGTTTCATCGCCAGCTTTACCGGATACGGGCTCATCTTCAATTTCGACGCAATTTGCATTTGTCCATATCCTTGCGAACTGAGCTTCTTGACCTGTAAAATGATACGATACTGCCGGGCAATCGCAGCAAGTATACGAATTGGCTCTTCCTTTAGGATCAACAGCTCCTTATAAAGCTCAACCGCCTTTTGCTTTTGGCCATTCAAAATGTAATCAACGAGATCGAATACATTCTGATCGAAGTTCTTCGGCACAAGCTTATCGACCATCGCCCCATCAATTACTTGCTCATTAGCCGCATAAAGCGCAAGCTTCTCAAGCTCTGTCACAGCCATCATTAAATGATTGCCGGTAAGGGCGAGAAGTGTCTCAATGCCATCCTGGGTAATCGTGACCCCTAGCGCTTTCGAGTGATTAGCAATCCACTTGGCCAAATCTCTCTCATATAACGGTTTTGATTCTAGCACTGCCGCATTCCGTTTCAATTCTTTCGTAATCTTCTTACGCTCGTCCAATTTAGGATAGGGCGCAACAAAGACTGCAACCGTCGTTGGTGAAGGATTCGACAAATAGGCTTCAAGCCGTTTCAAGTCATGCTCCACCTTGTCCTTTTTGCGCTCAGCTGTCAAGAAGGATGGGCTATTTAAAATTACAACACGACGCTCACCCATGAATGGCAAGGTTTCCATCTCCTCAATCGCTACTTCCACCGGTGTTTCCTCTAGATCAATGGAAGCAAGATTGAATTCCGCATCCTCATCTGCCAATGCATGCTCACATATGAGCCTCTTCGTCTCTTTAATGAAGTATTCTTCCTCTCCATATAACAAATAAACCGGGCTGAATCGTCCGCTTTTAATTGAATTCCACAAATCAGTGACCAAAATTATCGCCTCTAACTATAATATGCTTCTTTCATCCTAATCGATAGCGACCATATTTGACAAGTGGTTGCAGGAGAACCGGAACACTCCGGCCTCCTGAAATATATATTAACGCCTTCTTGCCGGACCCGGGATACCTAACAAGAAAGCGAAAAAGCGCTTAGTTTGCAGAGGTTCTACCGCCTCATTCCGAAATTCTGTAAAAATTTGATAAAAATATGGTGATTGTGGATTTTTTTGACTATTTGTTCTATACTTGTATAGAGGTCAGGGGGGTGGATTGATGAACGAGTTTGAAAAGAATGTCCAATCAAAAACGAATGATGTCTCAGATTCCATCGTGGGGTTCGTCGTTTCATTTGGATTTTTCGCAACCATGTTTATTATCGCCGTAGTCATCCAGCTAATCGGCGGCTAACAATTTTTCATATGCAGTTATCACGGCGGCCCATTAGGCCGTTTTTTTATTTAGCGGGTCATTCGCATGCTTCATACTATGGAGGATAGGTCAAAAGCGTGCCAGTTTCTTTCCCAAAAAATCGATAGCTGATGCTCCCTTGCCGATCGGTTCGGTACACTTTGATTCCTTCAGCTTGAAGAGTATCGATCACTTCCTGATGCGGATGCCCAAATCGATTATTCCTTCCAGCTGATAGGATGGCCGATACCGGACTTACCGCTCGAATGAATTCTTCAGAACTCGAATTCTTGCTCCCGTGATGCCCAACTTTTAAAATATCCGCCTTAAGGAATAGTCTATGATTCATCAACGTATTCTCTCCGCTGTGCCCCAAATCCCCGACGAATAGCCAGTCAAGCCCGCCAATAAAGGCTTTAATAACAATAGAGGATTCATTTTTCTCCTCTTCCTTACCCGAAGGATGCAGGATGTTGAATTCAGCATCATCCCTTCTCCAGCCCATCCCTCTGTGTACCTCTATAATAGGTATCTGCTGCCTAACGGCCAGCATGGTGGCACGCAATCCTTTGAAATTCTCCCTTTGCTCAAAGGGAATGACCATCTCCTGTACATGAAACGACTGGAGGATAGCAGCCCCTCCGCCAATATGATCCTGATCCGCATGAGTGACGATGAATTTATCGATATGCTTGATTCCCTTGCTCTTTAAAAAGGGAACAAGAATAGCCTCTCCCGGGTCATATTCCTCCTCACGCTGTGCCCACTTCTCTTTTTGAAAAGTCATGGTACCGCCAGCATCAATTAAATAGACTCCTCTGCCATACGGCAATTGAATCAAGGTGGCATCCCCTTGCCCGATATCAACAAATGTCACCTCCCCTTCATCTGAAAAGAATGCATAATGATACTGATAGAAAAGAACAGCAGCAAGGCACAGACCGCTCATCCAGACTCGACGTAATCTGCGTTCCCAATGGGAAAGGAAGATTAAAATGGCCAGGACAGCTGCGGCCATAATCATCACTGACGGCTTTCCAAATAAAAGTACAGCAAAAGGAAGATCCGCCATTATAGACGCAGTCTTCTCAAGCAATTGATACAATCCATTGAGGAATCCCATAGCCGGTTCCTTAAGAAATCCCAGCAAAACAACCCCATATACAATCATCGTTGTAGGAAATAACAAAAAAGAAAACAAAGGAACAAAGAGAAGATTGGAAAGAAAACCAATGAGGGACACCTCATAGAAATGAAAAACAACTATAGGCAAAGAAGCTGCCTGACAAATTGCTGTCATTAGAAACAAAAGGGAAAGAGAGCCTTTATTTCGGTAGAGGTTTGAGGAGAGAACAAGGGCATAGGTCAGCACGAACGACAATTGAAATCCAGCTTGAAAGAGCTGATACGGATCGATAATCAAATAAAGAATAAAACAAATCGTCAATGCCTTTTCAGCCGAAAGGCGAACACCAATGGCTTGTCCGGAAAAGAAGAGAACGGCCATAGCGGCTGCCCTAATAATAGAAGGAGAGAGCCCGGTCATAACGGCATAAAGGGGGAGAACGGCTGCCACAAGCAATGCAGCTCTGGAACGGGAGAAGCCAAGGCGAATGCACATATAAAAGAAAAATGCCGCAACAAGACCAACCTGCGCGCCCGATAACGCTAGAATATGGACGATGCCAAGCTGTTGAAACTGATCATACAGATCCTTCGGCAGCTGCTCCTGTTCACCGAATAGTAAGGCTTCGGTGAAACTGCCAGCAGGTTCCGGATAAACCGCCCGGATTCGCTTGATTTCCCTCTCTCTCAGCTGTGAAAGCTTAGTCACAAACCCCTCCCTTCCCGTATCCAACACATCCATCTTATTTATCTCCAGAATAAAAAAGGCTTGCTTATAACGTAGATAGGTGCTGAAATCAAACCCGTTCTCAATCGTCGGGGCAGATGGCAAGGTTAATTCCCCTGATGCCTTAAAGCTTCTTCCCGAAAGAATACTCTCATCAAGGAAACGTGCCTCCTCAAAGCTTTTGATCGTATAGGTGACCCATAATCTTTCTCCCGATTCCAACCGGGCAAAACCGTTGAGACGGTCCCCATCCCGCTTAGGCATCCCGAGAAATTGCAGACTGAAGGTTGTTTCCTTCCCGCTTAATTCACTGACATTCAATCGGTCCACACAATAAACATACCCCGTTGATAAGGTGAAAAAGAAAATAAGAATCATCAAATAGATAAAGGGAAAACGAATGGATAGGAATAGAAAATACAAGAGGATAAAAGAGAATAAATAACGATGAGGATAAAGAGGGGCTGTAACGCCAAGTGCAGCCGTTACAGCCATATGATAGATGAACCGGCTGTTCATATGTGTTAATCCAGTGCCGGGAACAAATCATTTGCCTTTTGCCAATACTCCGCAATCTCCTGCTCAGAGGCACCTGAAATACGGAGCTTATCAATCAATTCTGTCACAAGCTCTGCTTTCTTCGTGTCATGAAAATCTACCCATTTCGGGTCGACATTTACTTGAATGACCTTCACTCCTGCCTGCTCAAACAATTCCTCCGCATAGGGGTGGTTCTTATAAGCCTCTGCATAGTAAATCGTCTTAATACCTGCTTGAATTAATGCCTTACAGCACTGAAGGCAAGGAAAATGCGTCACATAGATTTCTGCTCCATCAACGGGTACGCCGAATTTAGCGCATTGCAGCAAGGCATTCATTTCTGCATGGATGGTGCGTACGCAATGATTGTCTATCACATAGCATCCCTCATCCACACAATGGACACCTCCGGCGATTGAGCCATTATATCCCCCGGCAATGATTCGGTTATCACGTACGATGGTCGCTCCAACCATCAGACGCGTGCAAGTACTACGTAAAGCAAGCAAATGGCTTTGAGCCATAAAATATTGATCCCAGGAAATACGCTCCATGTATGTCCCTCACTTTCTTCTGTCTTGCTTACAATTTAACAAGAAAACTTTGCTTGAGACAACCCTTTTTGCTGGTTTAGCTCGCAATTAAATCTTTTAACTTTTCGAACGTTTTATCCCCAATGCCTGTAACAAGCTTCAAATCGTCAATCGATCCAAAGGATCCTAATTCCTCTCTTTTCGCTATGATGGCGGCCGCCTTGCTCGGCCCAATTCCCGGCAGCTCCTGTAATTCTTCAAGGGAGGCCTTATTAATATTTATGAGGCTGCCGGCCGCTCCCGCTCCCCCTGTCCCGCCGGAGGAGATTTGACTTGCTTGGACATCCTCACCAGCTTTAGGGATATAAACGACCATTTCATCTTCCACAAGCTGTGCCATGTTAACCTGTGTGCTATCAGCAGCTTTTGTCAGACCTCCCGCCATCCCAATGACATCAGTTACCCGGTCACCTTGAGCAAACTCATACACACCTGGCTTTTTGACCGCCCCTTTAATATCCACTTTAAGTACTAGCGGCTCTTCCTTTTCCAGCTTCTTTTCCGCCGCATCCAGTTGAATGGTCTCCACATTCTCTGACCATTCAACCTTATCATTCTTAACCGCTGCCTCCTCATCCGTCCGAATAAAGAAGATGAATGTGAAGCCAAGCAATACAGCCGCCATGACAAGCGGCTTTTTCTGCCTTTGCCAAAATTCATTGATTTGTCTATTCATAACTTTCACCTGCCGATTCATATAATGTCTGTATTTGCATATATTTTGATAAGAAATAATGGATATGGCCTATTCATTTAGGAGGAGATGAAACATGATTACCGGCATCATTGGGACAGGGAATATGGGAACCATACTGGTCGAAAGCCTAATTACTTCAGGCTTCTTGAATCAGGAGCAAGTAATGATCAACAACCGGACTCCCTTTAAAGCAGCCGTTTTAAAGGAAAAGTATCCTGGCATTTCAATTGCCAGCTCAAGTGTCGAAACAGCCAAAAGCGCAGATTTAATCTTCCTTTGCGTCAAACCTCATGAAATGCATCCATTACTGGAAATCATGGAACCGCATTTAACCCGAGAGCAATGCCTGGTCACAATCACAAGCCCTCTCTCACCAAGACAGCTAGAGAAAACCGTACGCTGCTCTTGTGCACGACTCATTCCGTCTATTACAAATCGAGCGCTGTCAGGTGCCTCTATTCTAACCTTTGGGGAATCATGCACAGAGAAATGGCAGCAGCTATTGCACGATTTAGCCTCAAGCTTCTCAAGGCCGCTTCAAATCGAGACCCGGTATACAAGAGTAACATCTGATATCGTCAGCTGCGGACCCGCTTTCTTCAGCTATCTTGCCAGAAGCTTCATTGATGCAGCCGTTCTACATACGGGAATCAATAAGGAGCAGGCCACAGAGCTGACTCAATCCATGTTAATTGGTCTTGGCGAACTATTGAATCAGCAGCATTTTACGCTGCCCGCACTTCAGGAGAAGGTATGTGTTAAAGGAGGAATCACTGGAGAGGGCATCAAGGTACTCGATGAGGAATTAGAGGGTGTGTTTAAGCGATTGTTTGAAGCAACAGAGAAGAAATTCGAGGAGGATGTCGGGGAAGTTGAGGAGCAGTTTGGGGTGCCTTACTATTAATGTAATTCCATGAAAAAAAGAGATATCCTTCTTCTGTTTTAAAATTTTTTCTGAGCGGCTCTTTTAGCCGTTTTTTATGTTCGACACTTCATAATAAACGGCCTCCATGAGGATTCCTTTTGAGAAAATAATTAAAATAGCCTGGGACATGACTAAATTAGCTGTATCCAAAACCGAATGATGCATTGAATTTTTATTAAACTAAGCAAGAAGTCAACCGCCTGCAACGAAAATCACCGGTATTCTAATAACAATATTCATCTTCAACAGAACTAAACTAAATAGAAAAAGCCGAACTATTTTAAAGTGCAGTTTAAAATAGTGACATTTATTTCTAACTCTAGACAGGAGGATAGGACACCAATTGAAAAAGGCTGTCCTTTATATCTTGAATTACCTGACATAAAGGACAGCCGCTTGTATTTATTTTATTATTTCATTCGGCACACAAAGAATATTCTTTCTGCTTCATCAACTGATGCCTGATGGAAATCACCGGCAATCTCCAAGCATTCAAAGCCGCTCTCATCCAGCCATTTCACATAGTCTTCCACTGGGTATGTACGCTGATCATGATCCTCATCAAATCGGACATATGCATCCATTTGTTCGTCATACATGAAGAAGGTCAGCTCATGATGAACACTGTGGGGTTCATCCCCTTTCCAAGCATTCCAGATAAAGCTGACATCATCGCCATTATCCGCATATACCTGATCATTGAAAAGGGTGGCCATCTTGTGAATAGAATGGACATCAAATAAGAATAGTCCGTCCTCCTTTAGATGGGTACCAACCCTGGCGAATGTCTTCTTGATATCTTCCTCTCCATCAAGATAATTTAGAGAATCACAGAAGATTAAGACCAAATCATACTGGCCAAGACCGGAAAGCTCCCTCATATCTTGATGGAAATAATGAATGGAAACGCCCTCATCAAAAGCCTTCGCCATAGCGACTTCAAGCATTTCCTCTGATAGGTCGACTCCTGTCAGTTCAAAGCCCTCTTTACTAAGGCGGGTCGCTAATTCACCGGTTCCGCAGCCTACATCAAGAATGTTCCGCCCGCTTAAAGGATACTTTTCTGCAATTTCTTTGACAAAGTCCACCCAGTCATCGTATGGGGCCTCCTTCATCAAATTATCGTAGAAATAGGCGAAATTCTGATAGCTCATAGATTCAATTCCTGTGCGGATACAGATGGAGCATCTCCCCATAGGCGCTCCAGCTTGTAGTAAGAACGATCATCTTTATGGAAGATATGTGCCACGACATCCCCCATATCCACCAATACCCAGCGAGCTTCATCGAAGCCTTCCATCTTGCGTACCTCAAAGCCTGCTTCTTCCACTTTTTCTTTCATTTCACGGGCAATGGCCTGAACTTGCTTGTCAGAATTACCGTGACAAATAATAAAATAATCAGATACGAGAGAGATACCCTTCATGTCTAGCACGATCATATCCTCTGCTCGTTTATCATCAGCAGCTTTTGCTGCAATATGCAATAACTCTTTTTCACTCACTTGTTGTTTCCTCCCTTGTGCATAGCAAAATCATTATAGGCATGGAAGGTATCCGGATAGATCATCTGCTGCTTTGAAATCAGAAAGGCAATCGTATTGCCTATCGCCTTCATCACGGCATCATCCAAACTCTGTTCGGCAATAGCCCTCACTTCATCTACACCCGGGAAACTCCTCCCTGGCTCTATATAATCTGCTAAATAAATTATTTTCTCCAATTCCGTCATTCCCGTGCGTCCTGAAGTGTGGTAGCGGATCGCTGATAGAATTTCTTCATCCTCTACTCCCGCTTCCTCGTGGACAAGCACTGCTCCAACAGGGGCATGCCATAGCTCGGTGTTGGCTGTAAGCAGTTCTGCCGGCAGATGATAATCCTTAATGATTTGTTCCATTTCATCCAGCGGACGATACTTAGCATAATCATGATAAATAGCGGCCAGCTCTGCTTTATCAGCATCCACTCCATAGCGCTGTGCAAGCTCTTTAGCGCTTTTAACAACTCCCAAAGTATGGATATAGCGTTTCTCAGGCAATTGCTGTCTGACTAATTCAAGTGCTTTTGTTTTATCCATTTTATCCATATAAACGATTCTCCTCAATATATAGCTTGACCTCTTCAGGGACTAAATATTTGATGGATTTCCCCTCTTTAATTCTCGAACGAATAAGAGAGGAGGAAATAGAGATCTCTGGTATATCTGCCATCGTGACAGGATAATCCGTTTTTTCTTGGTAGCCTGGTCTCTTAACGCCCGTAAAGTGAACTAACTGTGCCAGCTCATCGACCTGCTTCCATTTCGGCAAGTATTCAATCATATCTGCCCCAATAATGAAATACCATTCTGAATCCGGCTCCCTCACCTTCAACAGCTTAATGGTATCAATCGTATAGGAGGGACCCTCCCGTTCCCATTCAATCGTATCAATACGAAAGAACGGATTCCCCTTGGTGGACAACTGGAGCATATCCAGCCTTTCTTGATTCGTCGTCGATGTCTTCGTCTTATGGGGAGGGATGTGATTGGGCAAAAAGCGTATTTCATCTAGTTCAAGCGCCTCTCGAATCCCTTCTGCCACAATTAAATGACCGATGTGAGGCGGGTCAAACGTCCCGCCTAAAATACCAACTTTCTTCATGGATATCCACCCTTCTTTACAGCGTAAATTATGAAGGAAGAATGATTTGTTTATTTTCCCTTGATTCTTTGTACAACACAATTGTGTTTCCGATGATTTGTACAAGTTCAGCTCTTGCTCCTTTTGAAAGCTCTTCCGCCACCGTATCGCGGTCTTCCTCACAGTTTTGCAGGATGCTGATTTTGATGAGCTCTCTCACTTCAAGCGCTTCTCCGATTTGTTTGATCATATTGTCATTTACCCCGCCTTTTCCTACTTGGAAAATCGGCTGGAGTGTATGCGCCTTTGAACGCAAGAATCTTTTTTGTTTACCTGTTAACATGGTTATCCTCCTAATTTCACTAACACTAATTCTTTCATCCGCTCTACATCCGGCTTGATGCCTGTCCACAGTTCAAAGGCAAGTGCTCCCTGCTGCACAAACATCTCTACCCCTGTTTGGATAATAGCGCCATTTTCTTCCGCTTCACGCAAGAATGCCGTTTTGAGCGGGTTGTATATAATATCACAGACAACTGTCTTTTCTTTTATTCCCAATAAAGAGATGGGAGATTCATGTAATGAAGAAAGCCCAACCGAAGTCGTTTGAATGATGAGGTCATAATTAGCAAGAGCCTTTTCCGCATCCACCAGGCTTAACACAGCAGAACTGATGCCGTTATGGCAATCCGCCACGATTCTTTCGGCTGAGGATAGCGTTCTGTTTGCGATATCCATTTGAGCAATGCCCGTTTTCGCCATCGCGCAGTAAATGCCCCGTGCAGCACCTCCGCCTCCTATAATGAGGACGTTTCTCCCGGCAAATTGATTGGCAAGAAGCGGGGCAATGGCTTTGACAAAGCCAGGACCATCGGTGTTGTAACCCTTGATGATGCCATCTTTAATAACGGCCGTATTGACGGCTCCCACTTCCTTAGCAAACGGATCAAGTTCATCTAAATACGGTATGACATTCTCCTTGAACGGAACCGTAATATTGAAACCGCCTGCTCCAATTGCCTTTAACCCGTTGACCGCTTCTTTAAGGGCCTCCTCTTCAACCAGAAACGGCAAATATTCTCCTTCTATGCCGTTCTGCTTAAATGCATCATTGTGAATCAATGGTGACATTGAATGTTCAATCGGATTGCCCAGCACCCCATACAGCTTCTTCATTTGAATCTTCCCCTTAGATTAATGATTTGCGAATGCTCACCTGTACTCCCTTCGGTACGTATGCTTTAACGATGGCTCCCGGCTGATTGACTGTTACCCAGCCAAGTCCTGAGAACACGATATCTGTTTTCCCCTCTTTAATGGAGAATTCCTGACCGACAAGCGGCGGGAATTCCTTTATCTCTTTAGGTCCCGGAGGCACAAGCAGCTCTCCAGCATGCTTTTCATATAAATCATCCGCTTTCTCGAGCTTTGTGCGGTGGATATCAAGCTCATTGGATAAATAACATGTAAATGAATTCCGCTCTCCACGAACGAAATCAAAACGAGCTAAGCCCCCAAAGAAAAGGGTCTGGCCGGCATTCAATTGGAATACTCTCGGCTTGATTTCCTTCTTCGGCGTAATGGTTTTTAAATCTTGCTTCCCGACAAAATGAGCCATTTGATGATGATTAATGATTCCCGGGGTATCAATTAATGCCCTCTCATCATCAAGCGGAATTTCAATGATATCCAATGTTGTCCCTGGGAAATGAGAGGTTGTGATAACATTGTCTTCTCCGCTTCCCTGCTTAATGATCCGATTAATAAAGGTGGATTTACCGACATTGGTACAGCCAACGACATATACATCACGACCCTCACGCAGTTCATCAATACGCTGCATTGCGTCCTCAATTCCATAGCCCTTGGCACCGCTCACAAGCATCACGTCAACTGGATGTAAGCCCCATTCCTTTGCCATTCCCTTCATCCAGTCAATCAGCTTTTTCTGTTTGACGGATTTAGGAAGCAGATCACTTTTGTTTCCAATCAACACGACCGGATTATTGCCGACAAAGCGCTGCAAGCCCGGCAGCCAGCTTCCATTAAAGTCGAATATATCAACTAGCTTAACGATCAAGGCATCCTTCTGCCCGATTCCATTCAAGATTTTCAGGAAATCGTCATCTGTCAAGGAGACATCCTGCACTTCATTATAATGCTTTAATCGGAAACAGCGCTGGCAGATTACTTGGTCTTTTTCCAAGGATGATGCCGGTGCATAACCGATTTTATTCTTGTCCTCCGTCTGTATGGTCACTCCACAGCCGATACAGCTGATTTCTTCTTTAGTCAATTCTAGTCCTCCCACGTTAATTGTCCATTTTTTCGGAACCACGCCAAAATTCTGCGTTCAATTCTCCGATTCAATTTCGTTGCCCATCCGTCTGTCTGTGCAACTGGCACAACCAAGATAGTATGGAACCCGCTCCGGTTGCCGCCGAACACATCAGTCAAAAGCTGGTCGCCAATAACGACTGCTTGTTCCTTTTGAATACCCATCAGCTCAACCGCATGCTTAAATGCCTTTGTCATGGGTTTTTTCGCGCGAAAGATAAATGGGATGTTGAGCGGATCAGCAAAGGCTTTCACTCGCACCTCTTTATTATTTGACACGATGGTCACTTTAATATCATTGCGCTTCATTTCCTCAAACCATGTGATTAGCTCCGGGGTCGCAAGCGGCCTGTCCCACTCCACAAGGGTATTATCTAAATCAGTTATAATCCCTTTGATCCCTTTATTCTTTAAATCCTGGGGATTGATTTCATATATGCTCTTCACATGCTGAGCAGGCAAAAATGATTTCAACACAATAAACACCTCTATCATTCATTAATCGCTGTTATTCATCATAACGGATAAAACCGCTTCTGTCATAGGCTTCTTGACTTTTCATGTCAAATATATTGTCGAAATAAGAAATGTTTCGACACCCCTCCGCGTTTTTTCAGCCTGTGGATAAGTTTATTCACATGATGCACACTTACACAAGCGCCCGCTTTTATGGGCTGGCCGGCTAAATTATATGAATACTCACATTTTACCCACAAGTTATTCACGTTAACTTGTGGATAAGAGAACGGTTGTTCCATCGTTTTGAATTTGTTAAATTAAGGATACAATCACTTAACATACTACTATATGATAGCCGAACCCCTGTTAGAACACTATATCGGAGGTGAAGCCGCCTAAGGCGCCAATATGCAGAAACTATCAGACGCCCTATTAATTGAATCCTATTACAAAGCAAGAGACTTAGGCCTTAGCAAAGATTTCATCCGCCTTATCGAACGTGAAATTGACCGAAGATCTTTACGAGCCAGATTATAGAAAAGAGACCCCATCCATAAAAAAGCCCTGGTTACCAGGGCTCCATGTTTCCTAGCTTTCGTTATAAGCCTCTTTCAGGCAGATGATTCAATGCCTAAACTGGCAGGTTCCAAGCGTTTCCCCTGCACGAACCGCAGCAGGTGTCTCAAACGGCGCAGCTTTGAACGTCCCTTTTTCAAAAAGAAGCACAACGGTGGAGCCAAAGGAAAAATACCCGATTTCTTCTCCTTTAAGAAGAGTATCCCCCGTATGTGTCCTTTCTATTGTGTTCACGAACATGGCACCGACCTTGATGAGAGCAAGTCTTCCGCCTTTATACTCTATTTCCGTAATTTCACGGTAATTCTTTGATAGCGGAGATTTGCCAAGCGTCATTCCATAACGATTAACCGGATAGGATTTACTGCCAAGCGTCTGCTTACGGATAACAGTACCATCAACAGGCGAGTGTATACGATGGTAATGACTCGGGCTTAAATACAGCACCATATATTGCCCATCTAAGTATCTCTCTGCTTCGCTTTTCCCGCCGAGCATCTCTTCTATCGAGTAGAGTTTACCTTTCACACGAAAGGTGGCATCGTTCGCAATAGAGCCCATATCCTCTAATACAGCATCAACGGGGCTTGCAATGGAGGCTTGTCCCTGATCAATTGGACGAGCTCCCTCCATCAGCTTTCGCGTGAAGAAATCATGGAGGCTTTCGTACTCCTCGAGCGGCCTGTCCATTTCCTCTACATTTATTTTATACTGCTTCGCAAACGAGGGTATGATTCTTTTGCTCGCAGGTGACAAGGCAAATCTTCTTAATAAAGAAGAAGTCCATCTTCCATTCGTCAATTCAATTAATGATTGATAAAGCTTTTCCTTCACTTTTTCCACCCATATTTCTTTTTATGACATCACAAGCTTCCACTATACCATCTACTAGTGAATAGCTGTTCAACTAATTACCTTCCGCTTCCCTAGCTTTCATACTCTGCTGAAAGTTAAATATACTATATTTTTATCAACAATACACATAAAAACAAAAAACAAAAACACCCAACTAAGTCCCTGGGTGCTTTTCTTCTTACAGTGTACTATTCCTTTGAGCTGAAGGAAAGTAAAATTTCCATCTCAGCTTTCTCGCCTTTTCGGAATCCACCAATTCCATTTTCCCATCAACTTCAGCATAATTGGCACAAGAATCAGCCGGATGATGGTTGCATCGAGCAGGACAGCAACAAAAAGCATGAAGCCGAGCTGCTTAACTTCAAGCATATGAGTGAACAAAAAGGCAAGGAACACAACCATCATGATCAACGCTGCCTGCGTGATGAATGGACCAGTATATTCGATCCCTTTCGCAATTGCTTCTTCTTCCAGCATGCCCCGCTCTCTTTCCTCCCGAATCCTGCTCACCAAAAAGACCTCGTAGTCCATCGAAAGGCCAAATAGGATTGCAAAGGATAAGACCGGCAAATAGGACTGCACATAGCCAGTAGCTTCAAATGAAAACAGCTGCTCTCCCCATCCATATTGAAAGACGAGAACAGCCGCTCCAATAGATGCGAGGATACAAACCAAATTCAGTGCAATAGCTTTCAATGGGATGAGCAGACTCCGGAAAGCCCGTGTCAGCAGCAAAAAGGATATCGCTAATATTAAGCACGCGGCAGCTGGCGTCTTGTTCATCGTTTCGCGATGAATATCGGCAATCATGGAGGCCATACCGCCGATATAAACCTTGTTATGCATCATTTCTTCCCCGTATCTCTCCCGTAAGGTTTTGATAAACTGAACGGAAGCCGGGTCATCTGGAGCATTCTTTAACGTAATCATAATTGGAGACATGCTCAAGTCCTTATTCACCAGCATAGAAAACATCCCTTGATCATCCGCCATAGCTGCCAGCTCCTGCAGTCCTTCCGCACTCACAACTCCCATTAGGTCCATCAGGATATCAGTGACCGAAATGACATTTGCCACACTTGATTCACCCTTTAATTCAGCTGTCATCTGCGCCATCCTATCAAGGTCCACATCTGTCAATTGACCTTCCTCCGATTGATAGATGAAATAAACAGGTGCATAAATTCCGGATGAAATGTTCTTTTCTAGCAAGGCATTTCCTTTCCCAGATGAATACTCTTCCAACGCCTTATCACTAATATCTGTCTTCAAATGCAAACTGAAGGCTGGCAGCATCATGATAAAAAGGAGGAACAGGCTTCCCCCTAAATAAAGGCCCGGCTTTGCCATAATATGCTTTGTCCACCTGTACAGCCTATGCCTTTGCTCATATCTCTTTTTTCTTCGAATTGGCAGATAATCAATGCGGCCACCAAGTATATGCAAAAGGGCAGGCAAAAAGGTCACGGATAAGGCAAGCAGAACACCAATTGTCATAAAGGTGCCTATCGCGATATTAAAGAAAAGACTGGCTTTGATTAACAGGAGACCGGCAAGAGAGGACATGACCGTCAGCCCCGACATAATGACCGATTTACCGCTTGTGGCCATTGATTTCACGAGTGCTTCTGCCCGGGAAGCTGTCCGGCACTCCTCCTTATATCTCATCAGTATGAATAAGGAATAATCAATACCGAGCCCAAGGCCAATCATACTGACGACACTCGGGACAAACATATCTATATTTTCGATTCCAAGGAGAGCTAGTATTCCAAATGAAATAAATACACCAGCAATACCGAGCAGGATAGGAATAAGGGCTGCTGTAACTGAGCCAAAGACAAAAAGCAGGATAATGAGCACAACCGGCAGCGCGGTTCTCTCCGCCTGTGTTAAATCCTTTTTGACCATAGCAGATAAGTCCTGAACGGCAGCCGTCTTCCCTGTTAAATACATCTCCAAGCCCTTATTCTCAGCAAGGATTTTCTTTATTTCACCGCTGATTTTCAATGCAGCTTTTCCATCTGCCTCCAGTAAGAGGACCGCATAGCTTGTATGTCCGTCGGTCGAATAAGGAACGGCTGTCAATGACAGCTCATCATATGGCGAGACAATCTGGTAAACCCCATGGAGTACCCCGACCTTCCGCAATACCTTATCGACTGTTTGTTTATAGATCGGTGACTCCATCACATAGCGATCTGAATGAAATACAAGTATTGCCTGTTCCTCTATTTGACCAGCAAATTCCTTCTCCCACAGTTTCTCAGCCATATATGAAGGGGACCCTTCCACAACAAGCTGCGGCGGAGTTAATCGGCTGAAAAAGACAGGGGTAAGCAGCAGGCTTCCGATAAAAATCAATCCCCATAGAACGAGAATCGCCTTCGAATGGTTAATGACCTTCCTTGAGAAACGTCCATATAAGGACTCCATCTTGTTCAAACTAAACCACCTCAATCGTCTTCCTTGCGACGTACTCGTATTATTTCCTTGAACGCAAGAAAAACGGACAGGTAGTTTTGTCCGTTTGTGTGCTATTTTTGCTTTCTTCTTTCTTTCTCAGCCCGGTAGAATTCATGAAACATTTTCATTAAAGCACGTTTTTCTATTCTGGAAACATAGCTTCTCGAAATGCCTAATTCCTTCGCAATCTCCCGCTGGGTCTTCTCCTTCTTTAAATCAAGTCCAAAGCGCCCGACGATGACTTCCTTTTCCCGGTCATCCAGGACATCAATGTACTTCTTCACCTTCTCGAGCTCCATATTAAGCTGTATGGTGTCAATGACATCCTCAGATTCAGATTTCAGGATATCGAGCAAGGAAATCTCATTTCCCTCCTTATCCTGTCCGATAGGATCATGAAGCGATACATCCTTTTTCGTCTTCTTGATGACTCTCAGATGCATCAATATTTCATTCTCTATGCAGCGAGCCGCATATGTAGCTAATTTTGTTCCTTTTCCAGATGAATAGGACTCAATGGCCTTAATTAAGCCAATTGTGCCAATGGAGATTAAATCCTCCGTGTCCTCCCCTGTATTCTCGAATTTCTTCACAATATGGGCGACAAGCCGCAAATTATGCTCAATCAGGAGATTCCTTGCTTCAGCATCTCCCTGAGCCATCTTTTCAAGGCATGCTTTCTCCTCACTAGCCGACAATGGCTGTGGGAAGGCGTTATTCTTGACATATGAAACGAGAAAAATCAATTCCTTGACGAAGTATCCGAAAGCTGCCAATAACCCTGTCAAACGAATCATCTCCTTCCTGTATTCAACCAGGTCGCCTACTAAGATATGTATGACAGAAGGAACCCTGCCTTGCATGTACTGATGAAAATAACTAAAACTCGGGCATCAGCCCAATCTTTTCTTCCGCACAAGACATATATTGCCAATAATCAAATATAAGGAGGGGATATTATGTACCCTTATGGATTCGGCGGTCCCGGATTTGGGCCAGGCTACTGTCCACCGCCTCCTTGCGGCGGAGGATTCGGAGCAGGATATGCTATCTGGGTTATCTTGTTCATTCTGCTGATCATCTTTGGCTTCTGGGTCTTCTGGGGAGGAGGCTATTATGGTCCGCCACCTAAGTAAATAAAAAACTTATGCTCAGATTGGGCATAAGTTTTTTATTTTTATGGCTCGCTTAAAGGTGAACATTGGATGTAGAAATACCGCGTTAATATTTCAAGCTGTTAACTCCCGCGATGATTA
>NZ_JBJEFJ010000157.1:0-7035 GCF_051873915.1 Pradoshia sp. | reverse complement strand
AGTTTTAAGACTTGCTTAGCGTTTCGTTTTGTTTAGTTTTCAAAGAACAATCTGTCGTGTTAGCGACTTTTGTATTATATCAAGATAACTTATTTGCTGTCAACAACTTTTTTAAAGTTTTTTTCAAGCCGTTTATCCTTTTGGGATAACTTCTTTCGTGACAACGTATATAAATATATCAGCTATCCACCTAGGAGTCAATGCTTTTTTTCATTTTTTATTTCAACATTTTCAAAGCCGTTTGATACTTGTATTTATCACCCTCTGAAGCAATTCTGCCATATACCCCAAAAAGTATTCGATACCGCTCCTCCATTGCCCTTTTCACTAATGGCAACTCCTTTTTCAGCATCACGTCACAAAGGAGCTCATCAAGCTCTGCCTTTAAGAGCATCTCCAATTCGCCTGCTTCCTTTGCTGTGAGCAGCATTCCAATCATATACCTAATTCCTTTCTCTCTGATCACTTTCTATAGCATCGACTCTTCTCCGACTTTTATACAGGCATGCAGTTATATTTGTCCACCTCTTCAAATACATTATTATGAGTAAATATGGACGAGGTGAAAACGATGCCCTTCTTTTTTGTCACAAATATCCGCAAGGGAAAGCAATTGCTTCTTCTCATTATTATCGCATTCTTTACCGCGCTGTTCTTTTATGTTGAGTTTATGGCCGTGTCCCCTTCCTTCTCTATTAAAGGAGACCCAAAAATCATCTACAAAGGCGAAAAAGGACTTGCCTTAACCTTTAACATTGGCTGGGGGGATGAAAAAGCGGAAGGCATAATCAAAACACTGAAGCACGAGAAGGTCAGTGCCGCCACCTTCTTTCTCTCTGGATCCTGGGTTGAAAGACACCCTCATATCGTCAAGCAAATCGTTGACCAAGGATACGAAATTGGCTTGCTGGGCTATTCCTATAAGGACTATACGGAGCTTGAGGAAGGAGAAATTGAGGCCGATATCCAGAAGGGACAGGAGGCCTTTCGGAAAGCCGGACTCAAACGCGCCGTTTTACTGCGCACCCCAACTGGTGATGTAGATCGGCGTGTTCTAAAAATTGCTGAAAAGCAGCAAATGAGCGTCATTCACTGGAGTATTAATTCAATGGATTGGAAGAACCCTGGCACCTCTGTCATTATTGAAAATGTTTCGCAGGCCAAAAAGGGGGATATCGTCCTTCTTCATGCCTCTGATGCAGCTAAGCAAACAGCGAAGGCACTCCCGCTCATTAAGAAGGAAATTGATAAGAAACACCTCAAACTGCTCACAGTATCTGAAATGATTTCGAATTCCGATTCGACAAGTCAGGAAATCACCAATAAGTCTTATCTATTTAAAGGTACCGGTATGCTCATTGACGTAACAAAAGTAGAATATTAAAAAATACCCCCTCTAATTTCTAGAGGGGGCTTTTTCTATCAAGACTGCACAGTCTTTCTCTTGTTCAGTCTTTTTCTTTCTTCTCTTTCCTTAGCTGCCTGCTCACTTTTCTCATGATACCTTGGCAAAATCAATAATTGATAGGCATTACAAACAAGCAGCGGAATCAGCATATAATACATCCATTCCTGCTCATTTACTCTAAGTACCGGGAACCACTCAATGACTGTCACGACAATCATAAAGAACAGCGCCGGAATAAAAGCATGACGATTTGTTTGCTTAACCTTGGCAGCTCCAACAACGAGTCCGACAATCAGCAGCAGAATCGGATAGCCGATGAAGGAGGAAAGCGCCTCATTCTCTCCCGCAAAAAAGACAAAGCGCAAGTAAGCAAGGTCGGCTAAAACAATGACGACGATTACAAGCTGAACTGCATTCCACAAGAAACTTGATTTAAAAATAGAAAGACCCAGCCGATGCACAGTCAAATAGGCAAAGAAACACATCTGACTAATGACACTAAAGATAAACCCTATACCCATAAGCCACAGGAAGCTTGTGAACAGGCCTAATAATGATTGACCTCGAAAGTCCTCCCAAGCAACAATCAAGCCGACGACTCCTGCGGTAATTCCGCCAATGAACAATGTATTCATAAATAATTTCACCCAGTATCGACTACTCATACTTCCCCACCCTCTATGTATGTTCTTCTAAATTGTACCAATCAGATTTTCAAAAATCTATCATTTCTGCCAACCATGTATATTTTTTACGTTCTGTCTCATGCTATCTATGTAGATTTTTATGATAAGGAGGACAGCCCTATGTCTAAGAAAGCACTAGGTGTCGCGATTGCCTGCTGCAGCATCGCCCTCGCCTCAGGCTGCAGCGAAGGCAGTGACGAAAAGAATGCTGACTCTTATTCAGACGAGAAGAAGATGATTGTCGATGTCCTAGAGACCGATGAAGGTAAAAAAGCCATCCAAAATGCCCTTGCGGATAAGAATGTGAAGGCCGAGCTTATCATGGATGAGGAGACGATTAAAAAAACAATTGAGACGACACTGACATCAGAGAAAGAAATGGATTTTTGGAAAAAGGCTTTCAGTGATCATGATTTCGTCAAAGCATTGGCCAAGGGGATGAAATCTTCTCACACTGACCTTTTAAAGGACTTAATGAAAGACCCTGAATATACTGCCCTTTTAACAGATGTCTTAAAGAGTGCTGATATGCAGAAGGAATTTATCAGCATTCTAAAGGAGAAGGACGTGCGCAAGGAGCTGAAGAAGCTTGTCACTGAAACACTCGAAAACCCTCTCTACCAGGAACAAATCAGTGATATCCTGCTGAAGGCTTCCGATGAAAAATCATCCAAGAAAAGCGAAGATAGTTCATCAAGCCAATCCGAACCCTCCCAATAATCTCTTGATAGTCAGGAGTAAAAAAAGGCTGTCCCCTTTTGGGACAGCCTCCTGCTTTTCCTTTACTTGCCGACAATCTTTGTAATCTTCTCAGCCATTTCCGTAAAGATCTCCCCTGTTGGATGATCCTCAGCATAGATAGAAGGAGCAAACTCCTCATCATTCCAATCCGGCTGTCCTAATGGCAGTTTGCCAAGCAGCTCTGCCTCAAGCTCATCTGCCAGCTTCTCTCCGCCGCCGCGTCCGAAAACATACTCTTTCTCACCAGTCGTTTTACTTTCATAGTAAGACATATTCTCGATAACACCAATCACTTCATGATTCGTACGAAGAGCCATTGCTCCTGCCCGAGCCGCTACGAAGGCAGCTGTTGGATGTGGAGTTGTCACGATAATCTCCTTACAAGATGGAAGCATGGAGTGTACATCAAGCGCTACATCACCTGTTCCCGGCGGAAGATCAAGAAGGAGGTAGTCAAGTTCTCCCCATTCAACCTCCTGGAAGAAATTATTGAGCATTTTGCCAAGCATAGGGCCCCTCCAAATAATTGGCGCATTATCCTCAACAAACATCCCCATAGAAATAACTTTTACACCCATTCGATTCACCGGATAGATACGTTCTCCCTTTACGGTTGGTCTTTCTTGGATGCCCATCATATCAGGCACACTGAAGCCATAAATATCCGCATCGACCAAGCCAACCTTCTTACCAAGACGAGCCAATGCTACAGCTAAATTAACGGATACAGTTGATTTACCAACACCGCCCTTACCACTCGCAATGGCGATAAAGGTCGTATCGCTATCAAGCAGCCCCTTCTCTTCTTTCGGCATGGAGGCACGGAATTTCTCCAGCACCTCTGCAGGCAGATCCGCAAAGCGAATTCCTACTGTATTGGCTCCGCCTTCTTTGAGCGCATTAACAATAGTCTGCTGAATTTGCAGCTGTTCGGCGGTTCCCGTCTTAGCAATCGCGACCTTCACACTTACATGCTGCTTCTCTTCTTTTATCTTTATTTCAATGATTCCATTGGTTTCTTCAAGGGTTCTATTTAAAAATGGGTCTTTAATATCTTTGAGCAATTCCTTCACACTTGCTTCTGTCAGCACTATCGACACCTACCTTGTATGTATTAGTAAACGCTTTAAGTATACCATACTCGCCAGATATCTTTAGCAGGATTTGCCTTTACCCGTCAATCAGCGACATCTTCCTTTAAGAAATAGCGGATAACCCCTGTATAAATAGAGAGTGCAATATCATCTTGATACACCTTATTCTGAAGGTCCTTCCGCTCCTGGTCATTAGACAAAAAACCGACCTCCACCAGCACTCCAGGTTTTTTAGCATACTTAACCAAATAAACATTTTCAAGCGGCTTTGCATGCCTTGTTGAGTTGTTCAAGGTGCGGATAAGCTCTGCTTGAATCAGCTTAGCAGCCCGTTTGTTTTCCTTAAATTTTGGGGAATAAAAAGTTTGGGCTCCCTTTGATTTGCTCTGTGGGAAGGCATTGGCATGAACACTAATAAACATATCAGCCTCAGACTCATTAATAAAATTCGTTCGATTGATTAGATCAGTCCGTTTCCGCTCCCTGACCGTACCCGCCTTTTCATCAGCAAGGTCTATATCCTCTTCTCTTGTCATGAGAACAAGGGCCCCCTGTTCCTGCAGGTAATCCCTCAGCTTCATGGATATAGGGAGTGTTATATTCTTCTCAATAACCCCTTTAAAGGCTGCACCGCCATCAATACCCCCGTGCCCTGGGTCAATGATGATTACTTTGCCTGCCAGCGGAAGATTCCACGCCTTAAAAGAAGCATCCTGGTTCATCTTGTAAGTCGTCAACAAAAAAAGAACGGCCACACCTAATAGAAATCCAGTTACAATCAGCTTCTTCCGTAAGTTCATATTCAATCCCCTTTACCCAAGAATCCTATTTACTGTATCTTATGGGACAAGGTTAGAGGATAGAACCCGAACTATTTCTTCATTCGCGTTTTGTGCCGCTGAATACCCTTTGAATATCCCTCGAGCCACCACGTTGTCACGTATTCCCGCGTAAGTGAACGCAGGGTATCCTCAAGAAAAGGTGCAGCCTCTCCCATTGGCTGGTTCAAATGATAAAACAGCTGGGCAGCGAGTGCATCCAGCTCCCTTTTGGACCGCCGCATGATTTCCTCCGGTGATTCGCCATACTTAGCGAACTTACTGTAGGCAGATCCTAAAAGGAAGGATTCAACGGCCATATCATAACAATGCTCTTCAGCCGGCTCCAGCGGATAACCAGGAAGCGACTTAAGTCCTTTGGCTAAGTGGCGGTAATGCCGGCCAAGCAGCTCCAATGAGAAATCCTTCAAGGCTTCCCGCTCATATTGCTGCTGCTTCTCCTTCCGAAAGGCAGTAAAATTCAAAACTGTATTCAATATAAACACCTCAAATTCACTTTAAAGCCTGTCACTGGCCTTATTTGCTTATTAGTGTTTGAAGGAAACGAGCCGCTCATGCCATGGGATAAATGGGAATGTTTTATAACATAAAAGGACCCCCGAACATACGGGAGTCCTCCTCTTATCTATTCTATTGTTCGTGGTAAATTTCCCAGTGACCCTCAAAATAGTTACTCATTCGCTATTATGTGGCCTTTCACAGCAATTCGTTTTGCTCCGCTTTTCGTACAAGTAATCAGAGTGATTTCTCTTTTCCCTGGAGTCTCATTTAGGACATCTACATCAGTTGGCTTTATAATCTTTTTTGACTCAACTTGATAGACAAATTTACCCTGCTTGCCTTCCAACTGGATTTGATCACCTATCTTTATCTCATCCAACCGATTAAAATGCCTTCCATATACCACGCTATTATGTCCAGCAATGGTGAAATTGCCCTGACCGGGTACTTGATTCTTTCTTATCTGGGTTAATGCGACGTTTAAATATTCCTGCGTTGGTTCAGGCAATACAGGAGCCTCCAATTCAATTGATGGAATAGACAGTATAATAAGCCTTTTGATATCTGCCTTATCTATATTGAAAGAGGAGCTCAATTCTTCTTTAATGGATTCTGACCTGCCGGTATTATCCATATTGCGAATAGCTTCTAATACAGACTGCAATTGATTAATACTTTCTTTTTGCTTCTCTTGAATATGATAAGAATAAAGTAAACAAACAACGCCAACCAGAAATAATAAACCACCTATTTTTCTCATAAAGCCCAATTCATCTTTTTGCTCGTTTTGTTAGTAATAAAATACCTGCCATGATCAAAACAATACCCAACGTAATGAGAATTCTTGATGAAGTATCCCCAGTTTGCGGGAGCCTATCAATAACATCTATATTTGTCTTGTTATGATCTTCGGAATCCTCCGTTACTCCCCCAGCAGGATTAGAAGCTAGCGGTTCCTCTGGAACAAGTACTTGTATATTTGATGAATCATCTTCTGGTGAATCAGTTATTACCTCTTTTTCGATCAAATGATTTTCAAACTCAATTTCCACCGTCTGGTTACCATTTACTTCAATTGTTATTACTGCATCTGAAAGCTGATAGCCTTCTGGTGCCTTCGTTTCTTTAATATAATATGTACCATATGGTAATTTTTCAAATGTAACAATTCCATGCTTATCTGTTTTACCTGTAGAAATAAACCTTTCCCCTTGATATAGGGCGAATTCGGCACCTTCCAATACCTCTTTATTTTTAGAGTCGATTTTCATAATCTTAATGGAACCTAGTTCTGTTTCATCTTTGATTGGGACATTATCGAATCTCTTTTCATCCACCTTTTCCTTGTCCACGGTCACTTTTCTAATTTCAGTCGACAATTGGTAGCCTTCCGGTGCAACGATTTCTTTCACATAATAGGTGCCGTATGGCAGATCCGTAAACGAAACGATACCATCTTCGTTAGATTTCACATCTGCGTGGCCCGCTTCCTTTGTACATTCCTTATCCATATACAGACGGAAGGTAGCTCCTTCTAATTGTTTACCCGTTCCTTTTTCGATTTTCGTAAACTGGATAGACCCTTTTGGTTCTTCGACGATGATTAATTCATTGTCGAATGTCCCTGCATCTACTACCTCCTTATCCACTGTCACCTCTCGAACTTCCGTGGATAACTGGTAGCCTTTCGGCGCAGCGATCTCTTTCACATAATAAGTACCATAGGATAATTCGGTGAACGATACGATTCCATTTTTATCAGATTT
>NZ_JBJEFJ010000156.1:0-95938 GCF_051873915.1 Pradoshia sp. | reverse complement strand
TAGGAATGCGGGTTGGAGGGGTGTGTTTTCGGAAAACTTTATTTTGGTTACACAGCGGACGTAATCCCTAAATAAACATTTCTGATTTCTTGTTTTATTTCTATGCAACGCCCATACGAGTTAGGAGAGTCATTCTCCTAACTCGTATGGGCTTTATTAGATTAAGCTTCATTGCTCTTAGCCGTTGATTATGTGTTTGAAGCATTCATTTTTCCGTTCTCATATATATTAAGAATTTTGCATAGGTAATAAGCTGTTCGGCTTCTTCTTCTGTGAGCGCATCACTTCCAAACTCTTTATGCCAGCGTTTGGCCACTCTTATCGTTCGCTCATCAGCTGAGACGAGCACTGTTCTGTCGGTTACCATGCCTGTCAAATCGTCTATACTGACCTCGAAGAACTCTGCAAATTTAACAATTAATTCAAGAGGAACTTTACGAGAACCATTTTCATAATTGACGATAGCTGTTTTACTGAGCCCGAATAGTTGAGATAACTCTGCTTGTGTAAGTTTGCGAGATTTTCGTAATTCTTTGATACGAAGTCCGAATTCTTCGTAAATATTGTTTTCTGCCATAATCATTTTCCTCCACGTAACTATTCTTTCTCTAATGATACTATATGAGATCAATGCAATCACAAAAACGGACATATTCTCTTGCATGGGAAAAATGTTCTACAATTTGAAATATTTTAATTGACGTAGATAAATTATGTAAATATAATTTAATTGCGAGCGAGGTCACAAATTGAAATATTTTGATGAAAATGATTACGAAATGGATAATAGCAAATAGAGATTGTTGATAGAGCGTACATAATCGTGATATCCCATACTTATTTATTTGATCTGCCATTTCATTAATTGTTGGAATTTTCGGGTAGGTGAATTGCAAGGTTAATATTATTCAGAAATAGTTATGTCAATCTACAAAGGGTACAGTGAATGATGTGCACAGATAATGAAGGATAAAGCGCGGCTAGCGCTTCAGAGTGAATTAAAACGGGGGGTTAGATCATGACGAAAAAAGAATTTGGAGACCTTTACACCAAAGTACTGGCTAAGAAAATTTTTATGGAGACTGACGGAAGAGATCCAAAAAGGGCAGCAATATTAACTGTTTTTGGGGCCGAATTATTAAGTGAACTAGAAAATCAGTTGTTTAAGAAAGACTAAAACGTAGATACAGCTACTTCTTCTCTCTCGGTAAATATTCGTTTAAGCAAACTTGTCCATTTAATGAAAAAGGACCGTGGAAAATCTTTGCATAATCGACAGCGCTGTAATACAGAGAACGTCTAGAATCCATGTCTCAGGTAGATTTCTGCCGTGGGAATTTTGCTCCTATAGATCGTACTATGACCTAGTCCGATTGTAAAAAAGGTTTTTGCTTAAGAAAAAAATATGCGTATAATAATGAATATTAACAGAGAGAAATGGAGTATATAAAATGGTTCAATCACTCAATACGAAAGTCGATTTAGTTATTGGTGCAACCTCGCATTTGGGTCTTCCTGAATATGGTAAGATTATGATTGGAGACAAAGGATTTGAATTCTATAATGAACGGGATGCTCGTAAATATATTCAAATTCCTTGGGAAGAAGTGGATTATGTGATTGCTTCTATCATGTTTAAAGGGAAGTGGATCCCACGTTATGCCATTCAGACAAAACGGAATGGAACCTATACATTCTCTTCTAAAGATGCAAAAAAAGTCCTGCGGGCCGTTCGTGAATATGTGGATGAAAATCGTTTGATTCGATCGTTGAGTTTCTTTGATGTTGTCAAGCGGGCTATAAGTAGTGTGTTTAAAAAATGATAGGCTAACCTAAAAGACAAGTTGAGCACTTGTCTTTTATTTTTTTGTTAATAGAAAAATTATGGAAAAAACTATATAATGATAGCGTTTTCTTTTTGTTTATTATACAATGTTTATGCAAATTCATATTGCTCAATGTATAAAACGTCAAAAAATTCATCGTGAAAAACACCATAGAAAACCCTGTAGAAACCTTGGTAATATTGAATAGTCAACCGGTGGGAAAAAGTGTAAAATGTATAATAAAATTGTACTTGAAAGCGCATTATTCAGAATGGTATAATCACTATGAAGTTTTTGAAAAATAATTCTTTACTAACCATCATTACGATTTTTAAGTGTTACTGACTCGATCAGGCATGAATAAAAAGATGTGATAGATGAAGAAAAAATGGGGGAGTATATACCTACAACTTCATTTATTTAACTTTTTTCATGCTTTTTTGTTCGAAAAGTGTAATGTCTTAAGATGGTTGAAAAGCACACCATATGGAATAATTAGGTGTGTTTCGCAAAATAATTATATAGGAGGTAGAAAGATGGTAGGGATTATCATTGCTAGTCATGGCGAATTCGCTAGCGGTATCTTGCAATCTGGAGAGATGATCTTTGGAGCACAAGAAAATGTAAAAGCTGTTACATTGATGCCTAGCGAAGGACCAGATGACGTAAAGGCAAAAATGAAAGAAGCAATCGCATCTTTCGATAACCAAGAAGAAGTATTATTCTTAGTCGATCTTTGGGGTGGTACTCCTTTCAACCAAGCCAACAGCTTGTTTGAAGATCACAAAGACAAATGGGCAATTGTTGCCGGCATGAACTTGCCAATGTTGATTGAAGCATTTGCATCTCGTTTCTCAATGAACACTGCGCATGAAATTGCCGCGCATATTCTCGGTTCTGCTAAAGAAGGGGTTAAAGTTAGACCTGAAGCTTTAGAACCAGAAGAAGCAGCAGCTCCTGCAGCGCAGCAAGCAGTTTCAACAGGAGCACCTGGTAAATTCGAATATGTGTTAGCACGTATTGACTCTCGTTTACTTCACGGCCAAGTCGCAACTGGCTGGACAAAGGCTACACAGCCTACACGTATCATCGTTGTATCTGATACAGTTGCTAAGGATGACCTTCGTAAGAAATTAATCCAACAAGCTGCACCACCTGGTGTTAAGGCACACGTTGTCCCTGTCAATAAAATGATTGAGCTTGCAAAAGACGATCAACACTTCGGCGGTCAGCGAGCACTTCTTCTATTCGAAAACCCGCAGGATGCACTTAGAGCTGTTGAAGGCGGCGTACCTTTAGATACAATCAATGTCGGCTCAATGGCACACTCACCTGGTAAAGTTCAACCAAATAAAGTTTTGGCATTCAGTCAAGATGATATTGATACTTTTAAGAAATTAAAAGATCGCGGTTTGAAATTCGATGTCCGTAAAGTTCCGAATGATTCAAAAGGAAATATGGACGAAATTATCAAGAAGGCTCAAGAAGAGTTGAATAAACAACACTAATCAGCAGTAAATAAGGGAGGATGAAATCATCATGGATTTGACTATTATTCAAATAATATTAGTCGTTTTCGTAGCATTTTTAGCTGGTGTTGAAGGTATTCTCGATGAATTCCATTTCCATCAGCCAATCATTGCATGTACGCTAATCGGCTTGGTTACAGGAGAACTCATTCCTTGTCTTATCTTAGGCGGTACACTTCAAATGATCGCTTTAGGTTGGGCAAATATCGGAGCTGCCGTAGCACCAGATGCTGCGTTGGCATCAGTTGCATCTGCTATTATTCTTGTTTTAAGCGGACAAGGTCAAGCCGGTATTTCTTCTGCAATCGCGATTGCTGTACCACTTGCAGTTGCAGGTTTGCTATTAACAATTATCGTTCGTACTATTGCGACAGCATTTGTACACTTTATGGATGCTGCAGCTCAAGAAGGTAACATTAAAGTAGTTGAATTTTGGCACGTCGCTGCGATCTGCTTGCAAGGTTTGCGTATTGCAATCCCAGCTGCATTGATCCTAGCAGTTGGTGCGGCTCCAGTTAGAAGCATGCTTGAATCTATGCCTGCATGGTTGACAGATGGTTTGGCAATCGGCGGTGGCATGGTTGTAGCCGTTGGTTATGCGATGGTTATTAACATGATGGCAACGAAAGAAGTATGGCCATTCTTTGCAATTGGTTTCGTATTAGCGACTGTTTCACAAATCACACTTATCGGATTGGGTGCTATCGGTGTCGCTCTTGCACTCATCTATTTAGCTCTTTCCAAACAAGGCGGTTCAGGTAATGGCGGAGGCGGTAATACCGGAGATCCATTAGGCGCCATTATTGATGATTACTAAGAAGGAGGAGGACAGAAAAATGGAAGAAAAATTGACATTATCAAAACGAGATCGTATTTCTGTTTGGTGGCGTTCAACGTTCATTCAAGGTTCTTGGAACTATGAACGTATGCAAAATGGCGGTTGGACATTTGCCATGATCCCAGCTATCAAAAGATTATATAAAACAAAAGAAGATCGTTCTGCAGCACTAAAACGTCACTTAGAGTTCTTTAATACTCACCCATATGTAGCTTCACCAATTCTCGGTGTTACTTTGGCGCTTGAAGAAGAGCGTGCAAACGGTGCGCCGGTTGATGATGTAGCAATCCAAGGGGTTAAGGTCGGTATGATGGGACCTCTAGCCGGTATCGGTGACCCAGTATTCTGGTTCACAGTTAAGCCAATCCTTGGTGCGTTAGCTGCTTCCCTTGCAATGACTGGTAATATTCTTGGACCAATTCTTTACTTCGTATTATGGAATCTTATCCGTATGGGCTTCATGTGGTATACACAGGAATTTGGCTACAAAGCTGGTTCCAAAATCACAGACGATTTGTCTGGCGGATTGCTTCGTGATATCACAAAAGGTGCTTCGATACTCGGTATGTTCATACTTGGTGCGTTAGTTAACAGATGGGTATCCATCACATTCACACCAATTGTTTCTTCCGTTCAACTGGATGAAGGTGCCTATATCGATTGGGATAAACTCCCTGCTGGATCAGAAGGCATCAAAACGGCGCTTGAGCAACAAGCATCTGGTCTTTCATTAAGTGATGTGAAAGTAACGACTTTACAAGATAACTTAGATAGCTTAATTCCTGGCTTATCTGCATTGTTATTGACACTTCTTTGCATGTGGCTGCTTAACAAAAAAGTATCTCCAATTGTGATGATTCTTGGATTGTTCGTAGTCGGTGTTGTATTCCATGTATTGAACATCATGTAATAAATAAGATTTTTTACAGCTTTTATTGGAATTATAACTGTAGAAAACAAATAGAAAAGCACCTCCTGAAATGAGAATTTTGGGAGGTGCTTTTTTTTATGCGTTTGGGTAACAGATAGTGCTGATAATAGAAGCTACAGATGGCTGTAAGGAATGGGGAAAAGTAATAAATGACAAAATGGCATTGTTTAATCTGATACGGATTTCGTTCAGTCGAAATCCGTTTTGTTTCATTTTTCCTAGCCTATTTTTAAAGTACCCGAGTGAAAAAAGAAGGGAGAAGTAAATAGATGAATAAATTAAATTATACTAAAATAATTTAATATTTGGAATTTAACCTGTATAATTTAAACTACCAGATCTTATACAGCAAGGAAGTGTTAACGATGAATTACTGCAAGAACTGTGGAAACAAGCTCAAGGAGGGTGCCAAATTCTGTGCAAAATGTGGAAGGCCGATTGGTGAACAGACTGAATCCAAATCACGCTCTGGGAAGAAAGAGACTGATGGAAGTCATGAATCAAAGCCATTAAATGAAGGGTCGGCAAAGAGAAGGAAAAAACCAATCATAACCATTATCGCTCTTTTGGCTCTTCTTCTTTTAGGCGGTGGTTATTATTATCTTAAAAACATATATTTATCTCCAGATAAAGTGGTAGAAGGTTTTGCCGCAGCTGTTGAAGGCAAACAAACGAATAAGGTACGAGCTTATATTAATGATGGACAAAGGGAAATGAAAGCAACTGCAGAACAAACTGAGGCGTTCATTACCTATCTTAATGATAATCCTAAAATTTATTCGGAATTATATGAGGATTTAGAAACCGAGGCTAATTATTATAAGGAAGATTTCCATTCTTATGAGGCTGGAGTTGACATGAATAATCTGGCTAATGTAAAGCTGGGCGGGAAAAAATGGGGAATCTTTGATCATTATGTGATTGAGGTACAGCCATGTTATGTGAATATTACCTCCGACTATAACAAAACAGAGATACAAATAGATGGTCAAAAGGCCGGTACAGTCAGTGATGAGGCGGAAGAATTGTTTGGCCCGTATCTTCCTGGAGAGCATACCATTAAGGCTGTGGCAGAAGGGGGTTATGGGAAGGTCACACAAAGTGACAAATTTGATGTTTCTTCACTCGAGGACCGCACGGCATCCAGCCAGTTTTCTTGGGATGATTATTTCTTGAGCATTTATACAAATGAAGACGAGGCCGTATTGTTTGTGAATGGGAAAAGTACGAAAAAGAAATTGAAGGAGATAGATGAAATTGGCCCGCTGCCGATGGATGGATCTGTCAAACTGCATGCTGAATGGAAGATTGGAAAAGAAACATTAAAATCAGATACGGTGACCGTTAAAGAGGGAATGTATAGTGCAGACTTCCTTTTTGATGATGTGGATACATATGATACGGAGGTTTCTTCCGAGGAGGATGAAGACAGCATTGATGAAAGGCTTATACAAGAAGTGATATACACCCATTATCAACATATTACAGATAATCATTTCGAAGCAGCCTATAATTTATTCTCTTCAGAGAAAAGAAGCAGTCTATCCTTAAGTGACTGGTCAAAAGGATTGGAGAATAATCAATCTGATGTCGTCAATTCTGTTAGTGTTAAGGAGATTAATGGTTCAAAGGCTAAAGCTCATATTGTCATGACTTCTTATGATGATCATAAAGGCAATACCACATTAGTTCAGCAATGGGAGGGGGATTGGCACTTAGTTAAGGAAAATGGAAGCTGGTATCTTGATAAAGCTAAATTAACTAAGATAAGTTCCAAGACAGAATCATGAGGCATGGCAGGAGAAAAAAATGGCTGCTGTCTATCTTGTTGTTTATTGGTGTAGGAGTTGTTTTAGCAGCGGGCGGCCTCTTTACCTATTATAAGGATTTTGCGAAGGAGGATACACACTCAGCGCATAGGGCTGAATCTAATCATCACTCCTCTAAAGAGGGAGTCCATTTAAACGCTGATCATCAAAACAGTAGTACAAAAATTGAACCGGTCACCTACTATCAGGATGCTGATTCTGTTGAAGAGAAGGTGAGGCGTGTGCTGGAATCGATGACCCTTGAAGAAAAAATTGGTCAGATGCTGGTGGTCGGCTTTCAATCCACTGAATCAGATGAGCATATTGAACGGATGATTCGTGATTACCATGCAGGCGGTGTAATCTTGTTTGATCGCAATATGGAGAACCCATCTCAAGTGGCCAAATTGACCAATCAATTACAGAAGATAGCCTATTCATCCTCTCTTCAAATTCCTTTAACCTTTAGTGTGGACCAAGAGGGCGGGGCAATTATAAGAATGAAGGAATATTTCTCCTCACTGCCTTCCCAGCAGGCACTTGGAGAGAAAGGCGATAAAAAGGCCATCAGCAAGCTCGCCGTCAGGACAGGCCAACAGCTGGCAGCAATGGGATTTACGATTAATTTTGCGCCAGTCCTTGATTTGTCTGATACGGACAGCCGTTCATTTGGAACAGATCCGCTTCTGACCGGGGAGTATGGCAGTGAGGTGATATCCGGTTTAGTCGCGGGCGGCGTAACCGCTACGGTAAAACATTTTCCGGGTAATGGACGCAGTAATGTCGATCCGCATGAGGATACATCTGCCGTCGATGCTGACCAATTGGATTTGGAGAATAACGATATCTATCCATTTAAAAAGGTGATTCAAGAACTGAATCATGATGATTTCTTCGTGATGGTAACGCATATCAAATACCCAGCCTATGATAAAGAACACCCAGCCAGCATTTCCCCTGTTATTATGCAGGATTTGCTTCGTGACCAATTAGGCTATACGGGGATTGTTGTAACCGATGACTTGGAAATGGGGGCAGTCAATAAATACTTTACCTATGAGGATCTAGGCTGCCAGGCAGTCTCGGCGGGAGCGGATATGTTGCTCGTGTGCCATACAGAAGAGAGCCAAAAGCAAGTGTTCAACGGTATCTTAGAGGGTGTTCAATCTGGAGAAATACCGATATCAAGAGTTGATGAGGCGGTTGAACGTATTCTGTCATATAAATATCAGCATATTACCACGATTGAGGCAGATGAAGAAGAGGCTGCTAAAATAGTCGGTGATAAATAAACGGTTTTTAAGCAGGGAAGACGCATCTCGTATGTGTTTTCCCTTTCGTATGAACGGGGATGAAGCCTGTTATACTTACATTAATAGGTTCTTTATAAAGATGGTGAATTGGAGGGATTTCACATGGATCAAGAAAATGGACGCTCTCATGAAAAATACGAACATTTGCGGCAGATTTTTGAGTTGCATAAAGATGAGGCAAAAGCCGAATCCATGGCCGCCTATATGAAAAATCACTTCTCCTTCTATGGAATCGGTGCGGTGAAGAGAAAGGAAATGACAAAGGAAATCATTAAACAGGAAAAAGCGAAGAAAGAAATTGATTGGTCCTTCTTAAATAGGTGTTATGCAGATAATCACAGAGAAATGCAATACTTTGTCCTTGATTACTTACATGCGCTCGCAAAATATATTCACATCAGTGATCTTAACTCTTTGATTGCTTATGCGAAGGAGAAGCAATGGTGGGATACCATTGATGGGCTCGATAAGCTTATTGGCAATATTGATTTTCCTTGTGAAGAGATTGATGATTTGATGCTGCGGTGGTCGACAGATGAAGATATATGGCTAAGGAGGATTGCGATTGACCATCAGAATGGAAGGAAAGAGAACACGAATGTTCAGTTGTTAGAGACAATCATCCTAAACAATCTCGGACAGAAAGAATTTTTTATCAATAAGGCGATTGGGTGGAGTCTGAGGGAGTACTCGAAGGTCAATCCCGATTGGGTCAGAGGATTTATGGAGACGCATAAGGATCAAATGGCTCCCTTGAGTGTTAGGGAAGGCAGTAAATATATTTAATCGTGAAGGTCTTTCACCGGCTCGTTAGCTGGTTGAAAGGCCTTTTTTCTCCTGACTGATTAAGCCAAAAAAGAGATAAAGGAGGAGACCGCTTGAAAAAGTAGTAGCCTTACGAGTAAGCTTGGCCCATCTAAAAATAATGATAAAAGATTACTCTGTTTAGGTGTTTCCGGAGAAACGTCATAATCTTCAGAACCTGTTTGCCTAAAATATGGTATTGTGTATTAGTAATCATATAACAAGGAAAGAGTTGGGTTCTATGTCTAATAAGCTCATTCAGGGAGCTTTCATCTTAACGGTTGGTTCGGTGCTGTCAAAGATCCTTGGGCTTTTGTATGTAATTCCGTTTGGGAGGCTGATTGGGGAGGCTGGGACGGGGTTGTATACCTTTTCGTATGTTCCTTATTCAATCTTTATCAGCATTTCAACTGCCGGCATCCCGATGGCTTTGTCTAAGAGTATAGCTAAATACAATTCATTGGAAGCGTATGCAGTTAGCCATCAATTGTTCAAGGTCAGTGTGAAATTAATGCTGGTTACGGGTTTCCTCGCTTTTGCAGCCATGTATACTTTGGCACCAGTCCTGGCCAGTGTCGGCAGCTATGGTGGAAAAGGCTATGCTGAAGAAGATATCACAACCGTCATGAGGGCGGTCAGCTTTGCACTCCTAATCATTCCGTGTATGAGCATTTTCAGGGGATATTTCCAAGGACATTCTGATATGAAACCAACGGCTATTTCACAGGTCATCGAGCAAATTGTTCGAATCGGCTTCTTGCTGGCAGGCGCTTATGTGGTTATCAAAGTACTGAACGGGAGCATCGTAACAGCAGTCAGTGCCGCTACCTTTGCTGCAGCAGCTGGGGCTGTCGGCGGATCGTTGATACTATGGTGGTATTGGAGAAGGGATGCGAAGCTCCGTAAAGAACGGTTGGAAAAAGATCGGGGAGAGCATCAGATTCGTACCATACAGTTATTCAAGGAAATCCTATTAAGCTCCTTCCCCTTCGTAATGGTAGGAATCTCGATGTCCATGTTCCAGCTGGTTGATAATCTAACGTTTACGAGGGCAATGATATCCATTGGTTATGATCAAAATATCATCAAGTCGGCCTTTGGAATCTTAAATTTCAATACGCAGAAGCTTGTTCTGATTCCGA
This sequence comes from Pradoshia sp., assembly GCF_051873915.1. Lineage (NCBI taxonomy): Bacteria > Bacillati > Bacillota > Bacilli > Caryophanales > Bacillaceae > Pradoshia > Pradoshia sp. The sequence continues at coordinate 85,747 of NZ_JBJEFJ010000156.1, read as the reverse complement.
ACACAATGGCCACCTCGCTGTCGATTGCCTTGATTCCAGCTATAACGAGCGCCTATATGACGAGGAATTCAAGTGTCTTCCAAAATCAATTGACCCAGTCATTCCAAGTGTTGTTCTTCTTCATGATTCCTGCAGTGATGGGAATGTCCGTGTTGGCAAGTCCGCTTTATACAGCCTTTTATACCTTCAATGAGCTTGGAGGAGAGATACTGGCCATCTATGCACCGGCTGCTATCTTATTCGCCTTGTTCTCAGTGACCGCTGCCGTACTGCAAGGAACAAATTATCAAAAGTATACCGTGCTGAGTCTATTGACAGGCTTCTTATGTAAGCTAGCCTTTAATATCCCGCTCATCCAGCTGTTTGAGACGAAGGGAGCGGTCTATGCCACGACCCTCGGTTATTTGGTGACCTGCCTGATGAACCTCTATTGCATTCATTATTTCACCGGCTATCGCTATCTCCTGCTAATGAAGCGAATCTTATCTATATTCCTGCTTTCTGGCATCATGTGCGGAATTGTCCTAGCCCTTAAAAGCATCTTAGGCACAGTAATTCATTCGCAAGACAGTTTTGGATCCATCATCATAGTGCTGCTTTGCACATTGGCAGGTGTGGGTATTTATGGGTATTTAACCTATCGGACAGGTCTCTTAACGACCATTTTTGACGGGAAGTTGCAAGGGATTATGAGGAGGCTTCAATTATTGAAACGCAGATTTTTATCGGTGTAAACAAATGACGGCAACGCTTTCGTTATTCAACGAATGAGGGTGGTTTGTTGAAATGTACGGGGAAGTAAATCTTGGAGAGTGATTGTAATGAACGTCTCTATAAAAATAAACTGCAATTCAATGGATGGTATAAAGGTAAAGGTACGTTTTCTGAAACAATCACAAGACTGCTGATATGAATTGCCCTTATAGTATTGTTTTTACCTCCGATTTTCCGTTTTCTTGAACATGAAAAGCTTCTAATGCTAAAAGCATGGCTGGCAGCGGAAGAAGGATTTAAGCATATAGAAGAATAACTCAAAAAGAAGCAATGTTAATGTTCGTCAAAGGAGATGAATCATCACACAGGGAGCAGGAGTGATATCGATGTACCCTAACAAGCAAGATAAAAATCAAAAGTTAAGGAAAGTGCAAGGTCTATATAGAAAAAGGAAAAACAAAGGTCGAATAGAGAATGAGGAAAATAGGAGCTGGACGGTATTTATGAATATTTGTTACTGGGCTTTATTTCTTTATATCGTATATAGTTTATTATTTGATATTGGCATACAGCTCCCATCATACTTTGACGAATAAATTTTATTTTATTAGAAGGTATACAGTAGGAGGCATTCATTCAAAAAGGATGAATGTCCTTTTATGTTGAGCGTCCTCCTGGAGTAAGGAAGCTTAATGAAGTAGCATAGACCATCAATTATCGAATATTTATGATAGAAAGCGCTTTGCATGAGCACTCAATAGCAGGGAGAGGGAGGCTGTTATTATTTTAAAAAGAAAACTATTAACGGCTATTCTAAGTAGTTTACTATTTACACTGATTCTTTCAACACCTGATTGGCTTGAAGGGGATCTTTTTTTCAATTTGTATTATTTGAACTTAATGTTTGCTATTACCTACGGAGTTATTGTTTCTATCTTTAGTGATTGGTTTAGTAGGAAACCTTCTAAAAGAGCATATATTCGCGAAATCATTTCTTTCATAATTCATTGCTGTGGAGGAGTGCTGTTCCTTTTTCCAGGTCTTGTTTCTGCTATCTTATTCTTTATTGTGGATCGTTTATTAAAAAAGGTGAAGATTGGATGGCTGACCGTCATTATTGCATCACTAATGGTTGTGCTAGTGTTTGTCATTTTGATTAATAAGTAGCTTAGCTGTTAGAGTTCCAGCGGTGATGCCGGGTCTTAATAAGAAGATAATGATTCAGAGTATACATTAGTAAGGCACATCAAAGCGAATCCTTTCGTATTAGAAGAGCCATCGTTGAAATCTCTTTCTTTTTTGAATGATCATTTTCCAGGTTGAATTTTCAGTATTAGAATCAATCCTCTCTATATAAAGAGGAAGAAGGTCCATTTGATGGAGCATAAGGGAATCGTTTTAATCTAAATTGGTAAAATAGTCAGGAAGAGTTGCAAAGTAAAGCCGATTTAAGATTACTGGTATCACGAAGGTTAATCAGACAGGAGAAAGGAAGATATCGCAATGACTAAAGCAGGGAGAGGCAGGTGTGAACTTTGTTTAAGGGATGATGTGGAGCGTACCATTCACCATTTAACTCCGAGAGAATTTGGGGGAGGCCCTGAAGATACATCACAACTGTGTATTCCTTGCCATAAACAGCTTCACGCCCTTTATTCAAATTCGGAATTGGCTATAAGGCTTAATACAATTGAAAGATTACAGGATGACCCTGAAATGAAAAAATATCTAAATTGGATAAAAAAGCAGCCGGCAGGTAAATTGCCACGTATAAAAAAATCTAGCTATAGGGGACATTAATCCGAGAAGGATTAATGTCTTTTATTGTTGACCTCCTGATAATGCGAAGGACAGGTCAGCTGAAAATTCAATGTGGTATAATATGGATAATGTTTTTTCTGTAAGGGGGATATATGAACGATAGTAAGAAAACTAAACTTTACTTTGCAGGTTTCTTTGTAGCATATCCTATACTGCTCATTATTAGCTCTTTCTTATGGAGAGCATTTATTCTAGATAAAGACATTGGAGTAGTAGCGACTGAGGCATTCTCGATAGTAGGCATATACTATTTGATTATTAGTATACTCTCTGCATTAGTCTATTTGAGAAATATAAAGTTGTCCTAGTAATAGTACAAAGGATTACCTATGTGCTGTATTAGAGGGCGTTCATCCGCCACGGGGCGGGATTGTTACCTAACATGAAGAGTAAACGATAAAAATTCCGCAATATTGATTACTTAGGTTAATGTAATCAATCGTTCTCAAAACAAGATTTTGAAAGGAAGATATCACATTGTTAGAAGTAAAAAAAGTGTTTGACTGTATGATAGAAACAGAAAGATTAGTAATAAGGCCTAAGCATTCCTTAACAAAAAAGCGGATTAGCGAAAGAAATGAATATCGTGTTTTGTTCCAATGTAGAAGTTCATTAAGGTATGCAGGTTTTGTAAAAGCTTGAATGTAGACATTTGGTCTCTTCAATAAATCGATGGATCTTCATAATTATTTTGTGAATGAATAATGAATTGGAGGGGTAATGATGAGAACCCTATCACCAGAACAAGAGCAAACCCTGCTCACCACCCTGCAAGACCGTTTTGAGAAAAATAGACAGCGCCATCCAAATATTGAATGGACACAGATTCAGGAGAAATTGGAGGCCAATCCCGAAAAGCTGTGGTCTCTATATCAAATGGAAGAGACTGGCGGAGAGCCGGATGTAGTGGAGGAAGGTCATCTAGCAGGCGAGTATGTCTTTTATGATTGTTCAGCGGAAAGTCCTAAAGGACGGAGAAGCGTGTGCTATGACCGCGAAGCACTGGAGGCAAGGAAGAAGAATAAACCGAAAACGAGTGCGATGGATATGGCTGCCGATATGGGGATTGAGATTTTAACGGAGGAACAGTACCGGAATCTGCAGAAGTTTGGTGAATTTGATCTAAAGACCTCCAGCTGGGTGCAAACGCCTGCTGCGATTCGTACTCTTGGCGGAGCCATTTTTTGTGACCGGCGCTATGACATGGTGTTTATGTATCATAATGGCGCAGATTCATATTATGCTGCCAGAGGCTTTCGCGGCTTGCTGCGGGTCTGATCAACTAACCCTGATTTCACTTTGGAAATCAGGGTCTTTTTTTGTTCCAAATAGGATGGAATCTGATGAAAAGGTTACTATTTACAAAATATTGGGTAGGGATAGCATATGAGCTTTTTCCTGCTGATGGAATAAAAGGGGTTTATTAGTTTTTGATAGAAAGGAACATATGATGAAGAAAGTATCGAACGTATTTTGGATTACTGTTGCGATTGTGTTAGCGGCTGTGGTGTTTGGGGTTGCGGCACCAGCAAGCTTTGAGGAAGCTACGGCAAATCTGCAATCTTTTCTCACCACGTCATTCGGTTGGTATTATTTAATTTTAGTGACGATTATCGTCATTTTTTGCGTGTTTCTCATTTTTAGTCCTGTTGGGACGATTCGGCTTGGCAAGGCAGATGATAGACCGGAGTTTTCAAATGCCTCCTGGTTTGCCATGCTCTTTAGTGCCGGCATGGGGATTGGCCTTGTGTTTTGGGGGGCAGCTGAGCCGCTCTCCCATTTCATGACTCCGCCGCTTGCGGATGGGGGAACTCCTGAAGCGCATAAGGAAGCGATGCGCTATACATTCTTCCACTGGGGAATCCATGCATGGGGAATCTATGCAATCGTAGCGCTTGCCCTGGCGTATTTTCAATTTCGGAAAAATGAGCCTGGCTTGATATCGGCGACTTTAAAACCTGTGCTAGGTAAAAGGATGGATGGCCCTCTAGGAACCATCGTAGATGTATTGGCTGTTTTTGCGACAGTCATCGGAGTGGCGACCACTTTAGGCTTCGGAGCGGCACAAATAAACGGCGGGTTATCTTTCATGTTTGGCATTCCGAATAGCTTTGGCGTTCAAGCCATCATTATTGCTATCGTAACGGTGCTGTTTATCCTCTCGGCTTGGTCTGGATTAGGGAAGGGCATCAAATATTTGAGCAATGCGAATATGGTATTAGCCAGCCTGCTCTTTCTATTAATGTTCATTGTTGGACCAGCTATTCTCACCTTAAATATGTTTACGGATACACTCGGAGGATATATCCAGAATATCGTTCAAATGAGCTTCCGGATTGCCCCTCTTAATGAGGAGCACCGCTCATGGATTAATGGATGGACAATTTTCTATTGGGCATGGTGGATTTCATGGTCACCCTTCGTTGGGATATTCATCGCACGCGTATCTAAGGGCCGAACCATCCGTCAATTCATGATTGGGGTCTTATTGCTGCCGGCTTTAGTCAGCTTCTTATGGTTCTCTGTTTTTGGCACCTCAGCTATTGAGGTACAAAATGCGGGGAATGTCGATTTAACCAACTTTGCCACAGAAGAGGTCTTGTTTGCGGTGTTAAGTGAATTTCCATGGTCGACAATTCTCTCTATCATTGTGATTATCCTTGTGTCGACCTTTTTCATCACATCTGCGGATTCTGCCACCTTTGTATTGGGTATGCAGACGACCTATGGTTCACTCACACCGGCAAATACGGTGAAAGTAGTTTGGGGCATCGCTCAATCTGCCATCGCCTTGATTCTCTTATATAGCGGTGGATTGCAGGCCCTGCAAAATTCCTTAATTGCAGCTGCTTTCCCGTTTTCGCTCATTATTGTGTTAATGATGATATCACTCTACCGATCGCTGTCCCAGGAGAAAAAGGAGCTTGGCTTATACTTTAAACCGAAGCGGCCGGAGGAAGGCACAAAAGAGGAGCGGGCTTGATGCCCCTCTTTTTTTGCGTTGGCCGTTCCTTTATGATTCTTTCTTTCGGAAAGGTACAGAGGAAGAAAGTTAAACTATGTCGAATATAGTAAAGAAGGAGAATACATGGAATTCATAGATTTTCTGTAGGAAATGGTGAGTTATTTAAGGGAGAGATTAATATAAATCCATTGATTTAAGCTAGTAATCTAGTTGAAAAGGACAGTTGAAGGGATATGTGGAAAATGAACAATGCTTTATACATATTGTACGCCATCGTATTGGGAGTCGTATCGATTGTGACCGGTGAGATTGTAACCTTTATCATGCTGGGATTCATACTTTTAAGCTTGAATAATATTCATAAGATTCTTGTGAAGCTTTATCTTCAGAATGAGCGGAATAATAGGGGGTAGGAATAGAGGAGAGAATGAGAGAGATATTTAAGAATTTCTTTTAAAGGACTGTTAGATATGTGGGAGCAAAAATATATTGAAACGCCAAGAGGGCGCTTTGAACTATTTACATGCGGGAAGGGAGAACCTCTATGTGTCACGCATTTATATAGTGAATTCAATGAACGCGGCTATTATTTTGCGGATGCCTTTGCAGGGAACTTCAAGGTATATTTGGTTAATTTAAAGGAAGCAGGCCATTCATGTAAGGTCAATCATAATGCCGAATTAAGCATGTCTGAGGCCGCCAACGATTTAGAGGCAATCAGGGAAGCGGTTGGATTGAAGCAATGGGCATTTGCCGGACATTCGACCGGCGGTATGCTCGGTTTGGTTTATGCCATGCTTTTTCCGGGTTCTCTTTCTAAGCTGATGACAGGGGGGGCAGCAGCCAGAAGAGGATATATGGAGCATGGAGGAAGCATGTATTGTCCAAGCAGTCCGCTAAATAAAAGATTGATAGAGATTTTTACAATATTGAAATCTCCAGATGCTGCGATAGAGGAGAAAAGGGCCGCCAGTGGGATTGGAGCGATATGTCTCTTTATGATCCATCGAAGCGGGATGAATATTTCAGCAAGCCATCAAGCGGCAAGGTTGTGCAAAAAAGATTGGAGTATTTCTCTTTTCGGGAATTGCCGTATTTTGATTTGCTTGGGGAACTCTCGAATATTGTTACACCAACCATCGTGTATGGCGGAAGGCATGATGCGCAGTGTCCCTTTGTATTTTCGAAAGAAATATATGAAGGCATTAGAAATGCTAAACTATTTGTATTTGAAGAAAGCAATCATATGCCTTATTTAGAGGAAAAGGATAAGTTCGCAAAAATGGTCGAATATTTTCGTTCAACACCGTATTGTTTAGGTAATCAATAGAGGAATTAACAAGTAGGGGGCAGCAAAATGATTGAATTCAAGCCAATCGACCGAACCAATTATCATGAGTGTATAGATCTAAAAGTAGCCGAGGCGCAAAAGAACTTTGTCGCGCCTAATTTATTTTCCCTCGTCCAGGCAGCGTATGAACCGGATTTCTATCCATTAGGTATTTATGAGGAAGGGAAAATGGTCGGGTTTATTTTGTATGATTTTGATTATGAGTTAAATGGCTGGTCCATGAGCCGTTTCATGGTTGGTGAGGAATATCAGAGCAAAGGGATTGGGAAGGCGGCTTTGAAGGCTTTCATCGATTTCTTCATCCATAAGCATGGCCGCCTGCCGCTCTATACGAGTGCAGAGGTGGACAATTCTGTTGCGATTGCCTTGTATGAGAAAGGCGGCTTCGAGAAGCAGGAAGTGTTCGAATACGAATCAGGTGGCAGGACGTACAGGGAAATTCGAATGATAGCACAACTATAAGCAGGATAAAGAAGGGGGGCACTCTGTCAGCAAGACCTATTTAACAGAGCGCCCCTTTTTTCATAAAGCCGCACGAATTTGGTCAAAAATCGTATTGAGATTCTTGTTCCTCACGAATCTTTGTGAAGGTTTTTGTCAGGATAATCGTATCTTCCACTAATCGTTTTATCCGAAATAACACATCGTCATTGGTTATTTCCTTTTGATAAAAGTCCTTCTCTTCTATGAACACATATGTCTGCACCATTTGCGCTTTCATATAAGCGAGGATTGGTTTTAGCTGCTGTTCTGCAACAAGATAATGCTTTGGTGAGCCAGCAGTCACAATCATGCTGACTACTTTATCCCGAAAAGCTTGAACGGGCAGCAAGTCAAAGATGTTTTTGAGTGTGGCAGGTAAAGATGCCTGAAAGATTGGTGTGCCAATAATGAGTGCATCTGCGTCCATAATGGTTTTGGTGACAAAGCCTGTGTCACCTTCATAATCTAGGTAATTCCGGCCGTCGCTGAACTGAATGTCGTATTCTGCCAAGTCAATTAATGTTACATCAACATCAGGGTATTGTTTCTTTAACAAGGCTACTGTCGTATTTAATGCTGTTAGCGTTTTTGAACCGATTCGAGAACCGGATAATGCAACTACCTTCATGATCATTCCTCCTTATTTCTGGGCTGTGTATTTCCGGATGGCTGGCAAGATTTTAGAGCCAATCAAGTCAATATTTTTTTTGATTTGATCGAACGGCATTCCCCCAAAGTCAATTTGGGCAATATAGCGTTGATGTCCAAACATTTCATGCTGATAGAGAATTTTCTCAATGATTTCTTCGGGGCTGCCAATATTCATGATATTGTGCGGGTCAATTCCTTGAGCAAATAGCTGCTTCGCAAACCCTCTGCCATTTGTTTTCTTCATTCCTTCGTTAATATGTGGATATAATTCTCTTAAGGCTTGCTGTGATGATTCTGATGCATAAAAGAAACCAGCAGTCGCTACCGGCAGTTCGGCTGGATTGAATCCATTGCTTCTTGCTGCCTCACGATAGGCATCAATGGTATTCTTAAATATAGAAGCGGGTCCCCCTAAATGAGCCATGAACATAGGCACACCCGCATAGCCAGCCTTGATGGCACTCGCCGGTGTACCGCCAACAGCACGCCAAATCGGTATTTTTCCTTCCTTTGGCCGCGGGAGAATTTGTGCATTCTTTAAGGGCGCACGGTAGTTTCCACTCCAATTGAGCACTTCTTCCTTATTGATTTGAAGAAGAAGCTCGAATTTCTCCTCAAATAATTCCTCATAATGCCGGATATCATAACCCAACAAATCGAATAAACCTACCCTAGAGGCGCGACCGGCAACAATTTCTGCCCGCCCGTTGGATATTAAATCAATGGTTGCGAAATCCTCATACACGCGTACAGGGTCAGAGGTACTGATGATTGTTGAGGAACTGGCGATTTTAATATTTTTTGTCGCTTGAGCAATGGCGCCGAGAACAACCGAATGAGCCTGCGTTGCAAAATATTCCTGGTGGCTTTCTCCAACACTGAAGAAATCTATTCCTGCTTCATCGGCCAGTTTGGCATATTCAATGATTTCTTGTACACGTTCTTGTGCAGAAATCCTTTCGCCTGTTAGCGGGTTGGGAAGATGATCGCCCAATGTATAAATGCCAAATTCTAATCCTTTAGACGGATCTATTCTGTATTGTTTCATTTAAATCTCACCTTCTCTTAGATTTTCTGATTTCAATATATCTCTTTTGTATCTTCAGTATGAAGGGTATAGGAGAATAATGGAAGTACGCACTTTGAAGTGGTATACTATCAAAAATGATACTAAAGGAGAGGACAGTCTTCATGGAGATTGAACCTAAGTTATGCAAGGTCGAAGATGCGCTTGGAATTCTTGTCGGGAAATGGAAGCCAATCATTCTATTGAACTTAATGAAAGAGGGTACCCAACGATTTAGTGAATTGCAGCGGAATCTCCCGGGTATTACTCAAAAAATGCTCACAAAGCAACTCCGCGAATTGGAGGATGAAGATATCATTAAACGTGTTGTTTATCCGCAGGTTCCGCCGAAGGTAGAATATTCTATCACTGAATATGGGAAAACACTTGAACCAATATTAGCGGACATGCATGAATGGGGAATGAAGCATACGCTTCATAAGCAGCAAAGAGCACAGCAAAAAAACACATCAGTTTCTTCCTGAAATCGAAAAGATAATAGATAAGAGAAAAGGCGTGAATCCAAGAGGGGTTGATGCCTTTTTTATGCTTGTCCTTTCAGTAAAATTGTCCTGCTAGATGGGTGAGGGCTAGTGCCGCTATATCTAGAGGGGACATGTCTAACATTGATTTTCTTTATTTTTTATTGCAAATACAATAAAATTGCGGTAAGTTAACGATAGTGAATTATTGTTGCGTTTGCAATAAAAAGAAGGAGCTTATAATGAAAGAAATTCTACGTGAGATTGGTATGATTGCAAGGGCCTTGGATTCCATTAGCAATATTGAATTCAAGGAATTTGATTTAACGAAGGGACAGTATTTGTATGTCGTCCGCATCTGTGAGAATCCAGGAATCATTCAGGAAAAGCTGGCTGAGATGATCAAGGTGGACCGGACGACGGCAGCCCGGGCGATTAAGAAGCTTGAGATGAATGGTTTCATCGAGAAGAGAGATGATTCTCTCAATAAGAAGATCAAAAAGCTTTATCCGACAGAGAAGGGGAATAAGGTCTATCCATTTATTAAACGGGAGAATGACTATTCCAACCGCGTGGCGCTTGCAGGATTTACGGAAGAGGAGATGGAGACCATCCATGACCTGTTGCAAAGAGTCAGGAAGAATGTCGAAGTGGACTGGGAATATGTGAAGAAGGGTAATAAGCGAGATTACTAAGGAGGAGCAGCCATACTGTATGATGATTACGATCAAAAAGTGTACACTCGACGACCTGGATGACCTTCAAGTCATCAGCTATGACACATTCAATGAAACCTTTAAGGAGCAGAATTCAGCGGAGAATATGAAGGCCTATTTGGAGAGGGCCTTTACATTAGAGAAATTGGAGAAGGAATTGTCCCATCCATCCTCCCATTTCTTCTTCATCTATATTCACGGGGAGCTTGCTGGTTACTTGAAGGTCAATATGAATGATGCCCAAACAGAGGAGATGGGTGAAGAAGCATTTGAAATTGAACGGATTTATATTAAGCGAGATTATAAGAAGCAGGGTCTCGGCAAGTACTTGCTGAATCTGGCACACGACATGGCTATTACCCATGGGAAGAAAAGCATCTGGCTCGGAGTATGGGAGAAGAATCATCACGCCCTTGCCTTCTATACGAAAATGGGATTTATCCAAGCGGGAGCTCATTCCTTTTTCATGGGAGATGAAGAACAGATAGATTACATTATGGTGAAAGAGCTTCTTTAAATTGACGTAGGTGGTGAATTAGGATGTATGTACCGAAAATGTTTAAAGTTACAAATCAAGAGGACATTTATGCCTTTATCGAAGCAAATTCCTTTGCGACACTTGTCACGATGGAAAAGGGAAAACCGATTGCTACTCATTTGCCAATGGAATTGAAGAAGCAGGGTGAGGATTATTATCTTACCGGGCATCTTGCGTACGGTAACCGTCAGTGGAAAACCTTTGATGGTGAGGTTCTTGCTATTTTTCAAGGACCGGATGCATACATATCTTCTTCTTGGTATGAGCATGAGGAAGTGCCGACATGGAATTATCAAGCCGTGCATGTGTATGGGCAGGCCGTAATACTCGAGAGGGAAGAATTGATCGAAGAACTCAGCCGTATGCTTAAAAAGTACGAGGGAAACCGGGAGAATCCTGTATTGTGGGAGATGCTCTCCCCGGAACTTCTCGAAAAGGAGCTAAAGGGAACGGTTGGCTTCCAGATTAAGATCAGCGACATTCAAGCAGCCTATAAATTAAGCCAAAACCGAAAGGAAAGAGATTATCGGACTATTATGGAGCGGCTCCGTCAAGAAGGCAATCCGAAATCAGCGGAAATCGCCCAAGAGATGGAAAAGAGAATAATCGACTAGACAGAATCAAGAGCTGACCTGTGCAGCTCTTTTTTTATTCCAATATATGGTTGTTTTCTGTGCTATAATTTAAAGAAAAAGGTTGGGAGAATTTGAGGTTACTAGATGGCATAAAAAATATGTTCCTGGATATCGCGGCTGCTGTCCATGGATTTTTCTATGGGTTCATCGTAATTAGTGCGACTTCAGTGGTTATTGGATTGATAGTGTATTTTGGAATCGCAGCATATAAGTTCGTTTTTAGTTAGGACGTGGGAGCATTCATGTACTACAGAATAATAGAGGAACCAAAAGAAGATGTCTATCGGCAATTGATTGACCTGGCATTCAAGGTTTCTGATCGGTTTCAGCTGGTATTGAGGAAAGATATAATGTCGAATGTGAAGAGAGCGATGAAGTCTTATGAGCCTATCTTGAGTATGCTTGAGCCCTCCTTGATTGAAAGGAAAGAGGCATCCGAATGGGCGAGTACCATCTTGCTTCGTTCGGATGCTTTTGTCTATGAATACCGCATAACTGATGAAGCAAGAGAAGTGATGGAGTCCTTGTCTGACTCGTTATATGGCTGGATTCAGCCTGATTTGCCAGAAGACTTAGCCTTCCTTAAAGAAGGAAAGGCATGGCTTACGACATCCTCCCATGAAGGATGGTGTGTAATTAGTCCAGAAAATACGCGCAGCAGTAAATGGTTAGTTGAAAAACTTATGACTATAACAGGGCTTAAACTTGAGAAAGTAGAAGACTAACAAGTGATTGGTGATTTGAATTTTTTCTATAAATGAATTGGAAGTAACAGATAAAGGAGCGGGCATGACATGCCCGCTCCTCTTTACTAGCTTATTTTGCTGCGTTGATGTAAAGCAGACCTTCTGCTCGTTCAACGGACTTATTGCCATAATCATCTGTTGCCGTTACTTGAACTGCTGCACCGTTGGCTTTTACGTTCTTCGTGGCTGTGTAGTAGCCGACATAATGGCCAGGTGATGTTTCACGCATTGGCAGTTCGATGGCATTGGCAGATTGCTTAAGGTTCGTAAGTGGAAGAAGGATAGAGAAGGTTGCGTCAAGTCCTTCTTCACTATCAAATTCCACTTTAATGGAATCTCCGCTTTCAAGCTCTCTATCCGCATCAGGCTTCAGATTTTCAAAGACTGGAGCTGTGTATTTCACATCAAGAGTGACTGTTTTCTTGATGCTGTTTCCAGCTTTGTCTTTTGCCTGAACCGTGATTTGGTTGCTTCCCTCATCGAGAAGGATACGCTTGCTGAATTTTCCATCCTTCACTGTAGCTGTTTGACCGTTGACCTTCACCCAATCTAGGTTCTCGTCAGCGACCGTACCTGTCACAGTGACGGTTTCTTTATTATATTTGGTGCCGTCTGCAGGAGATGTGATCGCAAGCTCAGGCTTAGCTTGGTCGAGGATGATGGTAACCGGCTCTGAAGCATCGGTTGAACCGACATCTGTTTTTGCTTTGGCAGTCAGTTCATTTGCGCCGTTATCAAGCTCGACTTCTGCTTTAAAGACTCCCTCGCCATTTGTTTCCGTTTCGACAGCCTTTTCACCGTTTTTGTACAGCTCAATTGCTGTATCAGGTGAGGAAGTGCCTTCAACGCTTACTTTATTCTTATTTGTGTAAGAACCATCAGCAGGAGAAGTGATGACCGGCACCTCCAGCTCATAATTAACTGTTGCGCGAATCATATAGTTTCCTTCTGCCTCAGGAGTTTTGGACCAGGAGCCACTCACATATTGCCAGCTTCGACCTGCTTTTGGTCCGTTTTCATCTGTGCCAAGTCCAGGTGCGTTTGGATTTGGTAATGTTTGTGTGTACACGATGTAGAAGTCGCCTTCAACCATAATGCCATGCTCGGCAAGGTCGACATGTGTCCAAGTACCGTCACGAAGCGCTGTGTGACTGAAAGGACCACCGAGTTTTTGGCCAGGGGCACCATCTGCACCGCTTGCATCATAGACAGATACGTCAAATGCTGTACCGCCAGGATTTGGCCAAGAAGTATCCCAGAAACGGAGAAGGGCACCTGTGACTAAGGCTTGTTTTTCTCCTTCTTTCAAGGACATCTTCACAGCCCAGCCGTTTCCGGCATCATAGAAGGCTCTTGCGTTTTCGGCTGTTCCATCATCATAGCCGATTTCGCCGGCATATCCAATGAATGGTCGAAGATCGAAGTTCGCGGTTGCTGGTTCGCCTTCTTCAATTGTTACGGTTGTTTCTGCACTATAGTAAGAAGGGGCAGTGATTTTCAATGTGTACGTGCCTTCATAAGCTGTAAGTGTGTATTCCCCGTCCTCATTAGTCATAACAGGAGTAACTGCTGCATCCTCGACTAAGTAGATGGTCGCACCTTCAACCGGTTCGCCTGTGCTGCGGTTTGTGACGACGCCGCTGACAGTACCTTTCGGTGTTTCTTGCAGGGTGAAGTTCGCCGTAGCTGTGCCTTCATCCTCTACATTGACTGTTCGTGACTGTGATTGATAACCGTATGCCTCAGCCCGTACCGTATATTCCCCAGTTGCATGAGTTAGTTCATAGGAGCCATCTTGAGGGTTGGTGTATACAGAGCGGCCTGTTTCAAGCACATTCACCTTTGCTTGTAATGGAAGAAGCAATGGTAAAGGTGTTTCTTTATCAGGGTCACTGTCTTTTTTGCTATCTTTTGCTTTTACTGGAGTGATTTTGTTCGGATCAACTTTTGTCTTAGCTGTTGCTTTTGTGGTGTCTTCTGTTGTTTTTGTGATACCAAGATTTGCTTTCTTCGCCGGTGCGATTGGTGTAGCAGAGAGTTTAACATCATCTAAATACCAGCCTGCGCGCTGAACAGATCCATCTGTTGTCACGTTAAAGGCAATATAGACACGCTGTCCGGCATATTCGCTCAAGTCTACTTCCCCGTCCACCCATGCGTTGGATAGATCATTATAGCGAGCAACCTGTGTCCAAGTTGAGCCATCTGTTGAAAGGAAAACATGACCGAAATCATAGTTTCTCTCTAGATTGTACCAATGCTTAAATTGAAGGAAGCTATTGCCCTCTGGAAGGTCGATTGGGGGCATTTGCAAGCTCATATTCGCGCTGTTTGCATAGTTTCCAGCAAGGTTGGTCGCATAAACCTTTTCACCGGAGGCAGCTGCGCCTGGTCCTGAGGTTGGAGCTCCCCATTCCCATGAGTTATTCGTGCCGTAGGATCTCCATCCTGTCGGGTTTTGTTCAAAATCTGTTTCGTAGCCGACAGTTATGCCGTTTAGAAGCTCTACTGTGTATGTGCCGGTTTCTTTCGTGTTTCCGCCAAAGTCATTGGCAATGAATTGATACTGTGTTGATTCACCAGTCAATTCACTTCCAGGAATCGTTGCTTCGTATTCGCCGGATTGGTAATCGCCGCTCACGCGTTCGGCGCTCACTTCAGCCCAGCTTCCATCTGCCTTCTTGTATTTCAGTGTTACGTTTGTAACAGAGATATTATCCGTTGCTGTCGCTTTAAGAGTCAGGTCCATTCCTTTGTAAGAGCTTGTAACAGGCTCTGTTTCAATAGCTGGGGCTTGTGTGTCATCCCCTTCCTTTGTTACAGTTCCTTTAATTTTGCCAAGGCCGCTGACAACGGAGGAAACTGCATCAAAAGCATTGACGAGTCCAGCCCCATAGCCATTGTTAGGAGATACAGGATAGGTACTGTCAGTAAGCGGAGTAGCTGTTGTAGATAAGATTTCCTCAAGCTCATCAACAGTTAAGCTGGCATTTGCCTGCTTCAATAAGGCAACGACCCCAGAAATATGCGGTCCTGCCATGGATGTTCCGTTCCATCCGCCTTCATAGGCGCCTCCTGGAACAGATGAGCGGATATTGACACCAGGTGCAGAGATATCCGGCTTAAGCTCACCATAAGGGGATGGTCCTCTTAATGAGAAGCTCGCTAACGCATTATTGATATCAGTCGCACCAGTAGCGTAAGATTCCGGATAGTTAGCTGGATTGGCAACAGATCCTGGGCCGCCCGGGTTAGTTAAAGTTGTGTTCCCGGCGGAGAACTCTGGGAAGATATCTGCACTTTTCCAAGCCTGGACCATTGGACGGAACCATTCATCAAGGCCGGCACCGCCGCCCCAGGAGTTGGTGACTACGTCAGGTGCCATTTCAGGATGGGGATTACCGGCGGCATCTTTCGGTGCCAATACCCATTCTCCGGCTTCTATCAAGTCAGAATCTGTACCTCCGTTTGCTGTGAAGGCTTTAACGGCAATGAACTTAGCGCCCGGGGCTACACCGATTTGGTTCGTGCCATTTGGCTCGGAACCGACCATCGTTCCAATTGTGTGAGTGCCATGATCTAGATCATCATAAGGGGCATTGCGGTTAGCTGAAGTTGCGTCATACCAGTTATATTCATGGGAAGGCTGGTTCGGATTCGCTGGGTCGTATCCACGATATTTTGTCTTCAGGGATGGATGATCCCATTGAACGCCAGTATCAATGCTGGCAACAACCGTTCCGGCACCATCAATGCCCATTTCCCATACGGCAGGCGCGCTGATTTGAGCGATATTCCACTCAACGGAAGATGTTTCAGCTTTTGTTTCCTTAGCTGATTCCTTCGTTGTAACTTTCTTATTTTCAGTTGTTTTTGCTTTTGTCTCGGCTTTGGCTACTGGCTGTATCAGCTGTCTTGTTTCATTTGGGAGGATTTTGTCTACCTCTGGATAAGCCGCAATTTTCTTCATGACCGATTCTGAAGCCGTGACAGCTATCGCATTCACGATATAGAACGATTGAAGATCCTTCGCTTCGCCTGCCTTCACCTGTTCCTCTAAGAATTTATTGACATTCATTTGAGTTTCTTGGGCGGTGGCACGGAGGTTTGTGACTATGCTTGAGCGCTTGGCCAATGATGCCTTAGAAGATGACAGCTTTTGTTTCTTGGCAGCTGCAGTCGCTTCTTTCGCTACTTTAGCAGTATCGACCTGCTCCTTGAATTTGATGATAAAAGAAACTTTATCCTCTTTTTCAAACTGGGTGGAAAGCTTCTTGGAGATTTTTGTCTTACTCTTTTCGGCAATTGTCGAACTAGCCGATGTATTGACTGATTTTGTGGTTGAAGCATAAGATGCGGTTTGTGCCCCTGATGTGAAGATCAGTGCTGGGATGAGAAGTGAAGATAGAAGAATGCCTTGTACCTTTTTTCTTTTTCTGCTCATTATTTCCCCTCCTACTTTTATTGTCGAACGTTCTTAATAACATTCATCACCTCCTATTCATAAGAATGCTTGTTTGCGCTCGTGGTTGTTATATCAACTTTACCTTAATGATTGGGTCGAAGGTTGTCTGTTTTTATCATAATAAAGAGTTGTTCGTTAAAATGAATCCTTTGGAGGAAAGCCGCATGTATATGGGGTTGTCGAAATCAGTACAAAGTCTATGAGTGTCAGGCTAAAAAGCGGAAGAAGGTCATATACCATATAATGTAAAAACAGGGAGAAGGAGTAAAATGAGTATTCCGGCATGTGAGATGGAAGTAAAAGGATTGATATGTGCGAAATAGAGAACATAGGATGACAGCTAACGAATTAGGAAGCAAGCAAAAACTGGGGGGAATAGATGAATAGGAGAGGCAGATAGGCCCAGTTATGTGAATGGATCAGCTCGTTCGTAACAGATAATCAATCCCTAACCAAGAAAGGGATACGACAAAATTTGCCTAAATATGTGGATAAATGAGAGATGCCCAGTGTAAATTATTATTAGAAAATAAAAAGTACAGGAGGGTCTAAATGAACGACTATTTAGCAAAAGCACAAGCCATGAAAGATGAATTAATCAACTATAGGCGGCATATCCACCAAAACCCTGAAGTGGGGGACCATCTTCCGCAAACAACCGCATACGTGATGGAGCGTTTACGGGAATTCGGATACGATCCTGAGGAGATTTGTGACAGCGGAATTGTTGCCTTGGCCGGTAAAAAGGACGGGGGAAAAACATTCATGCTGAGGGCGGATATGGATGCACTCCCGATTACGGAGGAGACTGATTATTCCTTTAAAGCGACGAATGGAAAGATGCATGCATGCGGACATGATGTTCATACGACTATGCTATTAGGAGCGGCTAAGCTATTAAAAGAGCATGAAAATGAGCTTGAAGGAACGGTTAAGCTTATCTTTCAGCCGAACGAGGAAGGCTTCAAGGGAGCAAAACGGATGATTCAGGCAGGTGTTTTGGAAAACCCTAAGGTGGATGCGGCCATGGCCCTGCATGTTCATTCAGGCACACCGACAAATACGGTCCTGTATGGACATGGAACAAGCATTGCCGGCTGCACAATCTTCCGTATTACGGTCAAAGGGGTCGGATGCCATGGGGCGATGCCGGAAACAGGTGTTGATCCGATTAATATCGCCTCGCATATTTATCTCTCCATGCAAGAAATCATTGCTAGAGAAGTGTCTGCTATCCAATCTGCGGTTATCACAGTCGGAAAGTTCCAGGCAGGGAATACGCATAATGTTATCCCTGACCAAGCGGTATTAGAAGGGACCATCCGTTATTTGGATGTAGACATAGGCGATTTTATTCAAAAAAGACTAGAAGAAATTGTCACCTCTACAGCGAAGCTGTTTAGAGGAGAAGCAAACTTTGAGGTCGTGGCATCTGTTCCTCCTTTGAAGAATGATGATGCGCTCGCCGACCAATTGTCCACTTATGTAAAGGATATTGTTGGAGATCAAGCTGTCATTTCCTTTGAAGGCGGAGGAATGGGCTCTGAAGATTTTGCTTCGTACGGGTATAAGGTGCCGAGTGTCTATTTCCTGCTAGGAGCTGGGTCGAAAGAAGAAAATCCTCACTATGGGTTTCCGATGCATCATCCTCAGGTTGAGTTCAACGAGGATATCTTACCGATAGGTGCAGCCATGCATGCCAATGCAGCGACGATGTGGCTCAAATCGAATAAACCCTCATGAAACATTTTCCAAGGGAGAAACGTATATAAATAGAGGAGAAAGTAACAAAAATATACGGTGGGGGAGAATTGTGATGGCAGAGAAATATATTTCGATTGTAGGGGTCAGCCATTACTTTGGCCCGGAGATTTTTAAGGTGGGACAGAAGGTCATTCTGCGAAAAGACCATGATAATAAGCAGGATGATGAAGCGATTCAAGCGGAGCTTCAGACAATCGGCAAGGTCGGATATGTCGCCAATAATTATCAAACGGTTGCCAAAGGAACGCAAAGTGCCGGACGGATTTATGACTCGTTTGATGAGGTATGCGCAGGAGAAGTGGCGTTTATTGTGAAAGACACCGTTATTGCTAAGGTGCTCCCGGAGGAAAAAGTAATAACAGAAGAGGAAAGTAAAGGAGTCTGAAAATGCCATCAGACTCCTTTTTCAATCAAGAGGTTTGCTTAGTCAGTTTGTTCTTAAGCTGTGCCAGTTGCTGCATAAGACCTTCATATTCAGCAAAATCAATCTCACAATTCCCAAACACAACTTCAATTCTTGAAGTGATAAGCGGCTTTTGGTCCCATGCTTTTTGCTCAAGGGAGATAAACACTTTGCGTTCATCAAGCCTTGAGCGTTCCTTCTTCAGCCATCCGTTTGCTTCCATACGGGAAATCATCGGGGTTAATGTACCTGTCCCAAGATTGACGTGCTCGCCTAATTCCTTCATGGTCACATGGTCTTTTTCCCATAAGCTCAGCAATACTAAGTATTGGGGATAGGTTAAACCAAATTTCTTTAAGGCATTTGTATACAATCGCGTAAATTCGCCTGAGACTTCATAGAGGGAGAAGCATAATTGCTTTCTCAGTGTAAAAAACTCTTCCATATCATTCACCTAACGACTTGCATTCTCGATGACACTTCGGATATCTTCTTCAATCTTTTGGGGTTCAGTTGTGGGAGCATAACGCTCAATGACCTCACCCTTTTCATTAACGAGAAATTTGGTGAAATTCCATTTAATCTGCTTACCGAGCAAACCCTTTTGCTGCTGGGTCAGATATTGAAACAGAGGATCAGCCTCATTCCCATTGACCTTGACTTTCGCGAACATCGGAAAGCTTACCCCATAATTCATCTGACAAAATTGTGTCGTCTCTTCAATATCGTCATATTCTTGATTGTTAAATTGATCGCATGGAAACCCAAGGACCTGGAAGCCGTCTTCTTGAAATTTCTCGTGCAGCTCCTGTAAGCCTTTAAATTGGGGGGCCAAGCCGCATTTGCTGGCCGTATTCACGATTAAAAGCGGCTTTCCTTCATACATATCCAGCGGCTGCATTGATCCGTCTGTTTTCTTCACTTGGAAATCATAGACTGTTTTCATGCAAATCCTCCTCCATATCATTATATCGTGTACGATTTAATTATACAGAAAATGGTCGTTTTTGCCAAAGGTTACGATTTGTGATGAAAGGGTTAATAGTTGGTTAGTTTGTTAGTTGCGGCGTAGTGAAACGAATTTCGCTCATACGGCTTGTAGTCTGCCCATAGGCTGGTGAATTCGCCCTTAAAGTCAAATCTTTCGCTCTTAAGCCTTATCATTTCGCCCATAAAACAAGAAATGACAAAGATTTCACGATGAATTTAATGCTAACCAAGCTCCTGTAGTCAAAATCATCAGCTTAGGCTCATTTATCATAAATAATTCCGGATTTTTTTGATAAATGTCCTTCCTTATGACCATCTAGAGCTATTTATCAAAAAAACAGGCAGAGCTTCTCTGCCTGTAATCGATTATTTAATGACTTTCACGAATCGTTTCTTCCCAATCTGAATGACATCCTCGCTGGCAATGGTCTGATTCAATGTTTCAGATGTCAGCTTTTCCCCATTGAGGGAGACGCCGTTTTGCTTCACTAAGCGGAGGAACTCGCTTTTGCTAGTGACAAGTCCATGCTCGATGAGATTCGGGATAACATCTGTGATGGTTTCTTGAGCGTCCTCCAATTGGATGGTCGGAATGTCATTGGGCAGCTCTCTTTTGCGGAAGACCGTCTCGAAGTACTGTCTTGCCTCCTTCATTGTCTTCTCACCGTGGTACAGGGCGGTGATAATCTGAGCGAGCTCAATTTTGATGTCTCGCGGATTTTCCCCGTTTTCTAAGCGAGCTTTGATAGCTGCTATTTGTTGTGGATGTTCATCTGTCGCTAATTCGAAGTATTTGATAATCAGTTCATCAGGGATTTCCATTACCTTCTTGAACATCACTTCAGGAGCTTCGTTCACACCAATGTAGTTGCCTAAGCTTTTGCTCATCTTTTCTTTGCCGTCCAATCCTTCAAGAAGCGGCATGAAGATGGCGATTTGTTTCTCCAGGCCGAAATGTTTTTGCAGCGTACGCCCCATGAGGATATTGAAGGTTTGATCTGTACCGCCGAGTTCAATATCTGCCTTTAATTCCACGGAATCGTATGCTTGCATGAGCGGGTAGAAAAATTCATGGATGCCGATTGGTATCTGGTTTTGGTAGCGTTTTTGGAAATCATCTCTTTCCAAAATACGAGCAACCGATGTGGTGGCCGCTAATTTAATGACATCTTCAAAGGTCAATTTCGACAGCCATTCACTATTAAAGCGGACAGTTGTTTTCTCCTGATCAAGCACTTTGAATATTTGCTCGCAATATGTTTTTGCATTTTCCTTTACAACTTCATCACTGAGCGCAACACGGCCCTTTGCTTTGCCAGTCGGGTCGCCGATGCGGCCGGTGAAATCACCAATCAGGATGACGGCATGGTGGCCTAGATCCTGCATTTGCTTAATCTTGCGAAGGACAACCGCGTGTCCAAGGTGAATGTCCGGAGCAGATGGGTCAAGACCGAGCTTGATTATCAGGGGCTGATTTTCCTTATATGATCGTTCAAGCTTTACGTGTAATTCCTCTCTGTCAACGATGGTGTCTGCGCCTTTTTGAATGATTTCCAATTGTTTTTCAGGTTTTAAAAACATACGAACATCTCCTTGTAATATTAAAAGAATTAATATAGCAAGCTCTATAAGAGTAAAAAACAAAAAACGCCCTTTAGGCTATATGCCTAAAGGGCGTATTTAAACGCGTTACCACCTTTATTCAAGAGCTGCTCACACAACTCTTCTCACTAGGTACGGCTTTTGAGCGATACCTTTGCCATGATGACGGATGCTTTCCCCGGCGTAGCCTACTGTGAGTTCGGTACGCAGCTCCGAGATGTATTCACTCTAACTTTCCTTTGCGCCTCTCAGCTGCCGGCTGCTTTCTGTAAGTTCCATTAGAGCTACTCGTTCTCTTCAACGCTTTTCCTCTTATACTCCGAAATGTCAGAAACAAATCTTCGTTATGCAGATATTAACCATAATTAAACAGCAGAGGAGGTTATTTGTCAATCCACTCAGGACGTTTTTTTCAAAAGATATAAGAAATAGGGCGCGCCAATGATGGATACGATAATTCCCGCTGGTATGGTTTGTTCACTGTAAATAATGCGGCCGATGGTATCAGCGGTAATTAAGATAGCTGCACCAATCAAAGGTGACAGGAATAAGAAGCTTTGATGCCTTGCTCCGACCAACCGTTTGGCGATATGTGGAGCAATCAGGCCGATAAAGCTGATATTCCCAACCACCGATACGGAGGATGCTGCCAAGGCTACTGCCACAATCAAAAGGATGACGCGATCACGATTGACATGGACACCAACCCCCTTAGCGACCGTTTCATTCAAGGCGAGCAGGTTCATGGCGCGCTGTTTGAACAATAAAATTGGCACAGAGATTGTCAGCCAGGGCAGGAGTGCAAGAATAAATGGCCAATCTGCCCCCCATATACTGCCCGCCAGCCATCTCGAGATGAATTGAACATCTTCCTGTCTGGCTCCAGAGATAAGAATGACCATCAAGCCAGAAAGGGCTGAGGCGAAGCCGACTCCCATCAGGACCAGCTTGACGGGCTGGATGCCTTTCTGTTTTTCTACAGTCATACCATAAATCAAGACGGCCGTTATAATTGCGCCGGCAAAACCGACAGCCGGCAATTGATACGTATAGTAGTCAAGATTTGCGTCAACGAATAAATAAAAGATGGTGATAGCCATGCCGGCACCAGCATTGATACCAATAATGCCGGGGTCAGCCAAATCATTTTTAGTCAGGCTTTGCAGAATCGCGCCGGAAAGCGCTAAGGCCATACCAGCCAAGGCCAGAATAAACACACGCGGCATCCGGACTGAGAGGAGAATGAACTCCTCCTTAAAGGAACCTTCCCCTATCAGAGTTGGAATGATTTGACTGAGTCCAACAGCAGATGGGCCGAGGCTGATGCCGGCGAGAATGCTCAGAAGCAGCAAGATTAGCATAACTCCATATATGAGGCGGACGTGATTTTGTTTACGCAAATGTTCGTCCCCCTTTCTTGACTAAGAATAGGAAGAATGGGAGTCCAATCACAGCCACCAACGCGACCACAGGAATCTCTAACGGTGCGAAGATCATTCGACTTACAAAGTCTGTCAAAATCATGAAGGTACCGCCAGCAAGAATCGACATCGGGATAATGGCTCGGTAATCTGCTCCGACGATTCTTCGCACAATATGCGGAATAAACAGTCCGACAAAGGATAGATTGCCAATCAGGGCAACGGCGGTTCCTGCCAATATGACAACAATGACCATTAGGATGATCTTTATGAAGGTTGTCTTCTGTCCCAAACTTTTGGCCAGCTCCTCGTTCAGGCTAAGAATGGTCAGCTGTCTGCTGTAAAAGACAGCCCCACCTAGTCCAAGAACAATGAACGGGACGATGATGAGTGAATCCCATGTCGTACTGACCAATCCGCCGGCTGTCCACATGCTTAAATCCTTCGAAACATTAAATAAGATACCGACGCTGCTAGAAATGGCCTGTAAGAAGAGAGAAACGGCTGCGCCGGCTAAAACAAGTTTCAGCGGAGAGAGGCCGTTTTTCGAAGTCATTCCTATTCCAAATACAAGAAGCATTCCGGCTGCGGCACCAATAAAGGAACTGAACATGAGCATGAGGAACGTCAGGGCGGGAAGAAAGGCCATGGTGATCGCAAGGGCTAGATTGGCTCCGGCTGTCAGCCCTAAAAGACCGGGGTCAGCAAGCGGATTTCGAGTCATGCCTTGCATGATGGCCCCTGCAACGGCTAACGCAGCGCCGACAAAGAAAGCCGCAATGACACGCGGAAAGCGGATATCTCTCAAAATATCATAATAAGCTCCACCGCTTCTCCCTGTGATTGCTTCATATATATCGAGCAGGGTGGTCCTCGCAGCCCCAAGACTTAATGCCAGGAAAGTCACCCCGAATAGGAGGAGAACAGCAAGCAGCCATTTACTAATAGTGAGATAGGATGTCTTCATAAGCATTTACTTCCTTACTTTCCTAAGAAATGCTTTTCAAAGAAATCCAATTGATAATTCAATGAATAAGCATCAGCAAAATAGAAGGATGCACCGTTTGCATAAAAGACATTCCCATTCTTGACAGCAGAAATATTCTTATAGGCGTTTGATTCAAGGAAGGAGGTATCCTTCTCTGTTTCAGCTACATTTAAGACAAGGTACTCACCCACATAATCTCCCAGTACTTCTTCAGAGATTCCGAAATAACCCGGTTCAAGTGCCACATCGGCAACAGCCTCAGGCATTTTTAAGCCCATTTCCTTGTACAAAATTTCCGTTCCGCGGCCCCAGCTATCTCCAAATAAGAAGATTTGTTTATCAGCATAGCCAGCGACTGTAACCGTTGCATCTTCGCCAATTTTTGCTTTGATTTCTTTTCCTAAAGAAGCAGAACGCTCTTTGAACTCATCCATCCAAGCCTGCATTTCTTTTTCTTTATTCAGGACTTTTCCAATCTCCATGCGGGTATCCAAGTAATCAAGCTTCCCATATGTAAATAAGACGGTTGGCGCGATTTCTTCAAGCTTTTTGGCATCTTCAACATTGTTGGAGCCAATGATCAAATCTGGCTCAAGCTCAATGATTTTTTCGTAATCTGTGCTTTCGACGATTTCTGCGTCTGGATAAGCTTTTGCGAATTCGGGGTTATCATAGGACCAGGAATCCATGCCGACTACATTGACCCCCATTTCGAGCAGGTCTCCTACATAAAGGGAAAGAACAACAACCCGTTTTGGATCAGCCGGTACTTCAACCGGACCGCTTTCAGACTCATAGGTAATTGTTTCAGTGGTGGTATCCTTCTCCTTTGATTCATCTCCTGAGGAAGCTTCCTCGTTCCCGCACGCTGCGAGAAACATCATCATTGCTGTTAGTAAAAAAATAAGCCGTTTTTTCATGTTACTAATCTCCCATACTTAATATTTCGTATACTCCATTATTTCAAGAAGAACTTTTCAATTGAAGCTAGTTGATATTCAAGGGATAAGGCATCATTGAAGTAGAAGGCAGGCCCATCAGTCAATAATACCTGGCCTCTTTTGACAGCCTCGATATTGTTGTACCATTCTGAATCAGTGAAGGAGGTATCCTGCCAAAGATTAAGCAGGAGGTAATCGCCGACATAGTCATCCAGCACTTCCTGTGAAATGGCGGCATAACCAGGTTTTAAGGCTTGATCAATAACGGATTGAGGCATTTTTAAACCCATCCCCTGATAAAGGATTTCTGTGCCGCGTCCCCATGCATCCCCGAACACATACATTTGTTTTTCATAATTCTCAGCCACAGTTATCGTCGTATCTTCACCGATTTTGGATTTGATGTCTTTTCCAATTTCTTGGGTTCGTTTTTTGAAGTCTTCTGCCCATGCTGCGGCTTTCTCTTCTTGATTCACAACCTTACCAACTTCAATATGCTGCTGCAGATAATCGTATTCGCCGTATGTAAATAGGACAGTTGGTGCGATTTCCTTCAGTTTATCCGCATTATTAACATTGTCGAGTCCAATGATAAGATCTGGTTCAAGCTCGAGAATTTTCTCTAAATCCTCATTCGTAACAATCTCTGCATGAGCCAACCCTTCCTTGAAGTTCGGATTATCCATGGACCAGGAATCAACCCCGACAATATTGACCCCCAGCTTGATTAAATCCCCAGCGTAGGAGGAGAGCACAACTACGCGCTCCGGCTTAGATGGAACCTCGATATCGCCTTTAGAAGATTGATAGATAATCGTATCAGAAGTGTCTTTTGAACTTGCCTTTTCATCCGTAGCAGAATCAGTTTTGCCGCAGGCAGCCAGTACAAGGATTAGTGCGGTGCATATCAATAACATCCATTTTTTCATGGTATTCTCCTCTATTTGATTAGATTGTATGTAGTGCAAATAGGCTTATGAAAGCGTGGGTCCTTATCAATGACTGCATCAATCTGGAAGACCTTTTTCAGCACATCAGGCGTCATCACCTCATCCGGAGTACCGGCTTTGACAATTAAGCCTTTTTCAAGGGCAATCATATAATGAGAGAACCTGGCTGCATGATTAAGATCATGAAGCACCATCACGATGGTTCTATTTTCTTCCTCGTTCAGCTTTTCCAATAGCTCGAGCACCTCTAATTGATGGGCCATATCAAGATAGGTGGTTGGCTCATCGAGGAAGATGATATCCGTGTTTTGAGCGAGTGCCATCGCAATCCAAACCCGCTGCTTTTGTCCGCCGGATAATTCATCAACTGAATGATGGCGAAAAACCAATGTGTTTGTCGCTTCCATCGCCCATTCAATTACCCTTTTATCTTCTTTCTTTAAGGTGCTGAGACCGGACTGATGGGGGAAACGGCCATAGGAGACCAATTCCTCAACCAATAATCCAACGGCACTATCTTGTGTCTGGGGAAGGATGGCAAGCTCGCGGGCCAAGGCTTTTGTTGACTTTTGATGAATGTCTGTCCCGTCAAGGAGAACTTGTCCTTTTTGGTAAGGAATAATACGTGTAATTGCTTTTAATAGAGTTGATTTACCACAGCCATTAGAGCCGATGATTGTGGTAATCTGACCATCCGGAATCCGAATAGTCAAGCCATCAACAATGACTGTGCTGTCATAGCCGACGACGACATCGTTCACTTCTATTCTCATAGTGCTCTCTCCTTGTGGTGAAAATGATAATCATTATCAACCGAATCTTGTGCTTTGATTATCAAATATTTGTTAAAGATTGTCAAGGTAATTATTGGTTAATGATGGGTGCCCGAGGCTAGATTGAATGTGGGGATACAGGGCGTATAGGAAAGAGACAGAAGGGAACGAATCGTTGTTTAACTCATATGAAAATAGTTAATATTATATAAAAATAATAGATACAAAGACTGCACCCTGGGAAGGAGAGAGAAGAGATGCCCGTCCAATTGAATGATAAAGAGTTGCCTTACTTGGATAAAGATAAGATAAACGCTATTTTTGATTGTGTGTACGGAATTGGAGATACCGGAGAGATGACGAAGCAATTATTACAGGAGCCTCAATTTCGTGATACAGTCCATCTGCTATTAGCTATGCAGAAATACAATTATCAGCATCGTTTTTTGGAAACAGCTGAATTATTCGGCACTTTTGAATCTACGGTAGGACCGATGGAAAGAAATTCTGAGGGAACGACGCTGTGGCTGTCATTAGGGCTTGCAATCAAAGAACTGTATGGAATGCGGCTCTCTACCTTGAAGGGGCTGCTTGAGCAGGTGACTATTAGAAAATAGCCAAAAAGACCGCTGATTTCAGCGGTCTTTTCCTTTAGCGCAGGCTTTGGGCAAGCTCTGTGAAAATGATTCCGAGAGCATGTGCACCTGCATCTGGATGGCCGAGACTGCGGTCTCCGACTGTTCCAGCGCGTCCCATGCGGGCAACGATTTCCTTCGTATATTCAGCTCCTGCCACAGCAGCTGCGGCTCCTTTTTCGAAGGCGGTTTTAAAGTCTTCGTTTGCTTTGGCACTCATCATCCAGGAGTCTACACAAGGGGCGAATGCATCCACAAGGGTTTTATCGCCAACAACGGCGCCTCTGCCGAAGGAGCGCTCACCAGTTGCCTGAATGCCTTTTAGGGCAGCCTGCAGCATTTCAGCAAATTCCTCGACAGTTAGCTGCTTCTTGCCAGCTGCTGCTTTCCCGGCAGCGCGGAAGGCAGAACCCCAGATTGGACCAGATGCGCCGCCGCAATATTCCATGATGACCATGGAGGAGGAATCCAAGAAGGATTCGATTGATAACGTCTCTTGTTCGAGGATCGTATTCCATTCGCGTTTAAGCTGCTTGAAGCCTTTGGCTACACTCATCCCAAAGTCTCCGTCACCGGCATGGGAGTCGAGCTCGCAGAATGGAATTTCATTTTTGATAATTACCTCACTCATTTTATCCACGAGATAGATGATATTATCAAGGCTTAATGCCTCATCATTGATTACGGCCTTTTCCTCGCTTGTCTCCACTTCAAAAGAGACGGCCTTTTCCTCGGAGAAATCACTGTTTAAAATGTAATCAACCAGTTCAACTGGACCATCCACCCTGAAGGCAGGGGCTGAACATGGGCTTGATAATAATTGCTTCAGCTCATCATCCAGCTTCATGAATGTCAGGGAGGCTCCTGCCATATCAATGCTTGTCATATAATTGCCTACAAATGTACGGTAGACCTTTATGCCCCGTTGATGAAGCTCACGAATGACAGAATGATTGAGCAAGTATAGCTCCTGGAGAGGAGTCGCGCCAAATCCGTTGACGAGAATAGCCAGCTCCTTCGTATTTTCATCAATGCCAAGGTCTCGTAGTAGGTCACTTGTCATTCTTTCTGCCAATTCATCTGCAGAAATCATCTTTTCGCGCCTAATACCTGGCTCACCGTGGATGCCGACACCATATTCCATCTCATCCTCACCAAGTGTAAAGGTAGGTGTTCCTTTTGCCGGAACCGTACAGGAGGTTAGGGCAAAGCCGATGCTGCGTACATTCGCGGCAGCCTTCTCAGCAGCTTCTTTCACGCTCTGTAAGTCTCTTCCTTCCTCTGCTGCAGCGCCTGCAATCTTATGAACGAGCACAGTACCCGCAACGCCGCGGCGGCCGACAGAATAGAGGCTGTCCTCTACCGCCATATCATCCGCAACCTTCACATATTCAACCTGGATACCATCTTCTTCTGCCAAGGCAGCGCCATTCTTAAAGTTCATCATATCCCCACTGTAATTCTTGATAATCATGAGGACGCCCTTTTGGCCAGCTGCTGCTTTGATCCCTTGATATACTTGGATTTGAGAAGGGGATGCGAAGACATCTCCGCAGATGGCTGCATCGAGCATGCCTTTTCCGACAAAGCCGGCATGTGCAGGTTCATGTCCGCTGCCGCCGCCGCTAATAAGGCTTACTTTGCTTTCATTGATTTGTTTCTTCTTAATGATCTTATCTTTTTTGAGGAATTCCAGCTCTGGATGGGCCAAAGCGAGTCCATAACCCATTTCAATGACGAGGTCCTCTGGTTTATTGATGATCTTTTTCATATCTTACCGCCTCCTGGTATTCATCTAGAACCATAGATTAACTAGATTTCCGTATAATCCCTATCATAGATTGAAAGCGTTTTATCGTAAACGGACAAAAACCTCGATTTGTCAAAATTGGTTGCTTCTATCATATTTTTGTATAATAAAAGGACTATTTGATAGGGATGGTAATCTATGACTTCATCGATCATTACAAAGAAAATCATCGCGAAATCGTTGAAAGACCTGATGGAAACAGAATCCTTCCACAAGATTTCGGTCAGTGATATTATGGGAAACTGCCAAATGCGAAGACAGACCTTTTATTATCATTTTCAAGATAAATATGAATTGCTCGGCTGGATTTATAAGGAGGAGACACAGGAGAATATAACCGATTTCATTGGATATGAAAGGTGGGAGAATATTCTTGAACTGCTGCTGTCATACTTCAGCAGAAACCGGCGCTTCTATCGTAACGCCTTTACGGTGACGGAGCAGAATTCCTTTAATGGCTACTTATTTGAACATACGAAGAATCTCTCTCTTGAGATTATCGATAAAGAAATGATGAAGGAAAAACAGTCCATTGCTGCTGCTGAGAAAGAGCTGTTAGCCTCTTTCTACAGCCATGGATTTGTAGGAATGATTCAAGATTGGATTGAACAAGATTGCCAGACAGACAAGGTCGTTATGTCGGCCCTGATGAAGAATATGATGAATGATATGCTGCAAACAGCGATGAGAGGGAGAGGCCATGAAAAAGATACTCAATGAAGTACAAGGTGCAGTGAATGATATGCTGAACGGCTTTTATTTTGAACAGAGGGGAAGGGTTAGCTATGATCCTGAGCATGAGATTATTTACCGGAGTGACCTCTGGGATCTAGAGGAGGTCATTCTCATCAGCGGGGGCGGGAGCGGCCATGAGCCTGCTCATTTCGGCTATGTAGGGAAAGGAATGCTCTCGATGGCGGTTTGCGGTCAAATCTTCATCCCGCCAACAGCTGAGCAAATTGCAGCTGCCATCCGAATGGTCGATAAACATAAGCCAATCCTCCTTATCATCAAGAATTTTGAGGCAGATCTAGAAAGCTTCCTAAGGGCAGAAGCAATGTCGAAGGAAGAGGGATGGAACATTGATCATATCATCGTGAGTGATGATGTATCAGTAGAGGATGATAATTCCTATGAGAAAAGAAGAAGAGGTGTGGCAGGTACCGTGCTTGTTCATAAGATTCTCGGTGCTGCAGCGGCAGACGGCTGCTCCCTTCCTCAACTTAAGAAGCTTGGAGAAGAAGTGACCAGCAGGCTTCATACATTAGGGGTAGCCCTTTCACCAGCCAATAATCCGGCAAGTGAGGAGACACCTTTTAGACTTTTGGATAACGAAGTATTCTATGGGATTGGGATCCATGGTGAGAGCGGATATCGGAAAGAGCCCTTCCATTCCTCTGAAAAATTGGCTATCGAGCTGATGAACAAGCTTAAAAGCATTTATCGCTGGCAGAAGGGAGACTCCTATGCTGTCCTCGTGAATGGATTAGGAGCTGTGCCGCTAATGGAACAATACGTCTTTGCCAATGACATTCGCCGACTTTGCGAGCTAGAGGGGCTGAACGTCCGTTTTGTGAAGGTCGGGAGTCAGCTTACTTCCTTGGACATGAAGGGAATCTCATTGAGCTTGCTGAAGATAGAAAATCCTTTGTGGGAGGAATGGCTGAGAAGAGAAGTGGAAACGGCGAGCTGGAGGTGAGCCGTTTCGTGAATGGGTGGATAAGGTGGGACCTGCAATTTGATTATTAACAAATAAGAGCAGTGAAAGCTCCCTGGTTGAATTGTCATTTATGTTTAGCTGTTTCAAAGTTCAATCATATGCAGCGCCATATCGGCTCTTCTCTGATCAGAATGCTGTATATATAGTGCCTTGGAAAAAAGACGAGAGCCACATAGGATTCTCGTCTTTTTGTATGTATAGAAAACAGGTTATTCCACAATCTCAATCTGATTATTCTCCGGGTCCAGGATACAGCTTTCGTAATACCCGTCTCCTGTGGTTCTTGGACCGCTTAGGACTGTATAGCCGTCAGCCTTTAACCGGTTTGTCAGCTCATCCACTTTTTCCTTGCTGCCGGCACTGAAGGCTAAATGGGCAAACCCAAGCTGGATAAGATGTTTTTCGTTTTCCTTCATGTCTGGTCTTTTCATGATTTCAAGTCGCACATCTCCTTCAAAGGACAAGAAATATGTTTCTAAGCCCGTTTTAGGGTTATGGTATTTGTCATTTTCTATGGCGCCGAAATATTTTTTGTAAAATTCCTTCGCACGTTCTAAATCTTCGACAAATACGGCTGCATGATTGATTCTCATTGTTGTTCCTCCTTATTAGTGTGCCACTTCTCCATTGTAGCATGGAGGAGATGGCGACACAGGCGGAAATATTCCCTGATTCCTCATCCTGAGATATCGAGTCTATAAATGAATGGATTCCTCATCAATTCGGTACTGACCGCGATGCTGCTTCATCCGTCCATTGTGCAGCAAATAGTATTCGAAGACTTCCTTGGATGTGTACGTTGGCGTGAATCCAAAGGTGGATTTCAGCTTCGTGTTATCAAGAACAGGGCGGTACCGAAGGAAGTTAACCTGTTCCTCGCCATATTGGGTCAGGGACAATCGCTTCAGGATGAAAAGAGCAGCCTTGACGATGGATGCTGGTATCCGGATGACAGGCTTGTGCAGGATATAGGCGAGCTCATCAATGGTCAGCTTGCCATCTCCGGCAACATTAAAGATTCCTGTTATGTCCCCAAGGACAGCTTGCTTGAGGCAGCTTGCAACATCTTCATCCCAAATGAAAACGAAGGGGCTGTCCGATTGGGAGATGCCGATTAAGGCCTTCTTTTCAAAAAGGGCAGTGATTTGGTTATTAACGGTTTCGCCGAGAATGGTGCCAATACGGAAAATGATTTGCTCGAGTTCAGGATGAGTCTTCCGATATTCGGCTAATAGCTGTTCGACGAGTCTCTTATGATGCGAATAGGCAAATTCCTCGTTTCCTCTGATTTCGGTATCCTCTGTTATCCATTCTGGGTTGTCAGGATGGTAGCCGTAAGCAGCTCCGCTTGATGAAACGATTATGCGTTTGACCCCAGTGTTGACGCATGCCTTAAGAATATTCTCCGTGCCAAGAACATCGACAGAGTACTCGAGCTCGCGATTGCTCTTCTTTCCCGGTGTGACAATGGAGGCAAGATGGACAACGGTATCAACCTGGTATTTGGCCATAACCTCATGAACATGCTCGGAGCGAATATCTAATTGAACAAAATCAATTGGAGTCTCTTTATACAAAAAACTCTGATCATGAATGTCTGTGACGATGATCCGAATGGCTTCGTCGTTTTTTACTGCGCCTGACAGCCTTCGGACGAGGAGGCTTCCTAAGTAGCCCGCCCCGCCTGTTATGAGTACATTCATGTTTTCACACTCCCAACTGGTGCTTGGCTTGTATCAGCCAGAGGAGGTCTTTTTGACCAGTAAGTGGCTATGGTCAGGCCGGAAATGATATGCCAGATCGCCCACCACGCCGCTACGATGGCCATGCCCCCTAATCCATTAAAGAAGTTGAAAATCAAAATCAGCCCTAGTCCGGAGTTCTGGATTCCTACCTCAATGGAGATTGCCCGCCGGTCAGCGACTGGGAGCTGTAAGAGTGAGGAAGTAGTGTAGCCAATCGTGATAGCAATTAGATTATGAAGGAATACAATGAAGGCTACCATGCCGATGAACTCGATGAAGTACGTGAAGTTAGAGGCTAACGAAACAAGGACAAAAAGCAAGAAAAAGGCAATGGATACTTTTTTTGCCCATTTGACGATTTGCTGTGCTCTTACCGGGTATTTATGTCTGACATACATCCCGGCGGCGAGCGGCAGCCCGAGCATGAGGAATATCGTAATCAGCATATCTTGGGGACTTATGGTAAAAGACTGAAGGAGGCTGTTTGTCGGGCCGTACAAGGATCCCCAGAGTAAAGTATTAAACGGTGTCATAAAGATTGCGAGCACGGTAGAAATGGCGGACATGCTGATGGACAAGGGAGTGTTTCCCCTTGCCAAATAAGTCAAGAAGTTAGAAAGATTGCCGCCCGGGCATGCCGCAACCAAGAATAATCCGAGTGCAATACTTGGCCTTGGCTGGATGATGAGTACGAGTAAATAGGTGAAGGCCGGCAGCAGGATGAATTGACAGGTGAGACCGATAAGGGCAGGCTTCGGATTGCTCAGACTGCGTTTAAAGTCGGACAAACGTAAATCGAGTGCGACACCAAACATGATGAATCCGATTAGGATATTCATGATAGTCAAGGAGGCGGCATTAAAGTTTAACTGGATATCATCGATGTTCATCTTATTTACCCCTAGGTTCGGCATGCATTTCTTTGAAATATTTCAATCCTGGCGCCCACATATGTTTGACAGGGTCCACATCCACATGAATAACCGAACAGATTCCACTCCGGATTGAACGTTCAAGCGCCTCGCGGAAGCCGGCTGGGTTATTGGCATATTCCCCATGCGCACCCATGCTCTCAGCAAGCTTATGGAATTCAATCTTTCCAAGGTCGGTATTAATACTTTCCTCCGGACTGAGTGTTTTCTTAATTAAGGTCTTGATAGGCTTCATCGCAATATGTTGATTTATTTTCACCATTCCCCATTGGCGGTCGCAAAGAACGATATAAATGACATGGAGGCCATTGCGTACAGCGGTTTCAATATCCTGCGGATGAAAGCCCATGGCTCCGTCCCCAATGACGCAGCAAACAGGAACATCCGGTCTTGCTGCCGCGGCTCCGAGTGCCTGGCCGACACCTGCGCCAAGCATGCCAAACTTAAAGGTCGAAACGACTGTTCCCGGCTCTCTCACCTTGTAGTAGAAATTAGTCCAAATGGCCGTGTTTCCCCCGTCAATGACGAGAGGAGATTCAGCTGGGAAAATATCATTGCAAATAGCTGGAACATGAGCCGAATTCATCGGTGAGGCAAAATCATTTAAGTGCTCATCCAGTTTATCGCGGTGCTTCTTTTTATCTTCAAGATATTTAGACAAAAGGGCTTCGCGGGAGAGAGGAGATAATTGTTCTTTAAAATGCTGCAACCGCTCATACAGTCTCTCAAGGAAGACTTTCACATCAGACTGAATGGTTAATTCGCATGGCTTATTGGCCCCAAGTATGGATGGGTCTATATCCACTTGAATCATCTTCTGGTTTGGATTCCAGTAAGGCGCCTTTCCCCACCAGTCCGTTTCACCAAGCCTTGAGCCAAGGACTAGCAGGACATCAGCTTCATTGCGTACCTTATTATTCGTTTCGATATGGACCATCGGCAGCATTAAGCGGTTATTCTCTGAAATGGCCCCGCGCCCTGCCCAGCTTGTGGTGATCATTGCTTGGAGGAATTCGGCCACTCTTTCAAGCTCTTTGAAGGCTCGAGCGTGGATGACTCCGCTGCCAGCATGGATGACGGGAAATTGGGCTGAAAGCAATAATTTCACAGTCTGGTCGAGCTGCTGCTCGCTTGGTCCAGGTGGCTCGGTTATGCGGTAGTGGCTGGGCTGCCAAAAGGAAAGGTCACATTTTACTTTTGTATTCAGGATATTCTCCGGAATATCTAGATGGACAACTCCTGGCCGGCCCTCATAGCATTTCCTTAAGGCCGTCCGAAGCATTTCAGGAATCCGCTCGAATGATGGGACGCTCTCGCTCCATTTAGCCATTTGACCGATGACACCTGTCTGGTCAAAGCATTGATACGTGCCGCCGCGATCGGGGTACATGATGCCTGTCCGTCTTGCGCTCGTGATGACAAGCACTCGATTTCCTTCTGCCTGCTCAACGACCAATCCCGGGAGAATATTTGCTACCCCAGGCCCGTTGCTCGCCATGCAGACTCCGAGTTTTCCAGTTAATCTCGCATAAGCACCGGCCATATGGGCAGCGCTTGTCTCATGGCGAGGAGATAGCAGTTCAATGCCATAGTTCTGTAAATTTGAATAGAAGCCAAAATAGGTCCCATCAATAATCCCAAATACTTTCTCAACATTCTCTAGGCTCAGCATCTTGGCAATCACTTCGCCGCCTGTCATTTCAGCCATCGTATTCCTCCTTTAGGGTAGGTGATAGTTTAGTGGATTCCATCAGTGACTAATTCATGAAGCAATTGTTCGAAAAGCCTCTCGATATCCTCACGGGTCGGCTGTTTTCGATTGGTGGCAATGCCATTGCCGAGGAGAGCGAGCTCGGCTAATTCCTGTATGTAAGGCAGCAGCTCGTCCTCTATTTGAATAAATTGTCTGCCGGCTTCCCAAATGTGAAAGCGTCTATTATATTGCCGGACGAGCATAAGGATTCTCTTCGCTAGATCTGCCTTGCTTAAATTCGGACTATGGCCTAAAGCAACGGCGATTTCTGCATATCGTTCCTCGGCCGATTCCAGGCTGTATTCAATGAC
Source organism: Pradoshia sp. (assembly GCF_051873915.1). Taxonomy (NCBI): domain Bacteria; kingdom Bacillati; phylum Bacillota; class Bacilli; order Caryophanales; family Bacillaceae; genus Pradoshia; species Pradoshia sp. The sequence continues at coordinate 50,376 of NZ_JBJEFJ010000156.1, read as the reverse complement.
AAATGGGTGTATAAGAGCAACGCTTAACCCATGGGGAAGCTGATATTTAGCTCCTAAAGCCCTGCCGGCTGCATGAGCTAGATTTGTGGATGAATTCGAAAAAGCAATGCCAGCATATAAGCTGCCAAGGAGCATCTCATCATAGATGTATGGGTTGGTTGTTTTGTTATATACCTCTGGGAGATTGTTCGTGATTTTGATAATAGCTTGAAGGGCATAGAAGTCAGAGAAGTCATTGGCTTTCGTTGATACATAGGCTTCCATCGCATGTGTAAGTGCATCTAATCCAGTATAGGCTGTGATGGCTGGAGATAATTTCTGAGTCCAATAGGGATCCAGTATGGCCGCATCCGGTATAAAGGCTGGATGGGAAGGGTTGAGCTTGATGCCGGTCTCGTTGTCCGTTATGACCATCACGCTTGTCGCCTCTGAGCCTGAGCCCGCTGTTGTTGGAATAGCAATCAGTGGCAGACGTTCAATGTCTGCTTCATGCTGGATTGTCATCAAGCTATGCTGCGGATTGAGAATAAAGATGGACACGGCCTTTGCCAGGTCAATGACACTGCCGCCTCCGATTGCTGCGACTCCGTCACATCCCTTTGCTTCTGCACGACCAATGGCGTTTCTCACCTGCAGGAAGGTTGGCTCACCTGTGTCGCAAATGTAGGTATGAAAGGAAATCTCCTCTTTCTCAAGTGCCGGAAAGATAATGGATTGGGCATCCACCATTAACTTTGAAGATATCATAATGAATGGCTTAGCAATTTGCATGTCCTGAATGGCCTCTATGAGCTGAACGGCGCTTGTCCCGCCTGTCATAATCCTGGAGGGCTTGAGAATGGATTGGATAGGAATCACTCCTTGTTATTATGTATTCGCTTACAAAAGTGAGGGAGTCTGGGTGGTAGAAGTTATTTGGTCCATACTTAATGAACATTATAATGAGCAAGAAAGATAAACGCAATATTATTTCTGAATATTCAAATTATAAGCGGTTAAGGTCTTATCAATCCTTCCAACTGGAGCCTCCTTAATAAATGAACATACTTAGGGTATGTGAAAATCGCCTGGTTTGTCATTTTTATCTTATATTGTTTATTCATTCCTCTCGTATTACAGTATAATATTTAGTAGGGAGAATGGGGATAAGGGGGAATAACTCATTGCAGGAGCTTAGCGGCAAACTTTACATATTACTAGAATGGGTGACACGTTTCGCTTATTTACATATACTTTGGATTTTCTTTACTTTATTTGGAGGAGTAATAGCGGGAATATATCCTTCTACGACAACAGTCTTTGCAATCATGCGGAAATGGTTGAATGGAGAGGAAGATTTGCCAGTATTTAAGACATTTTGGTCTTATTATAAGAGGGATTTTTTAAAGAGTAATCATCTAGGAATCTATATCAGTATTATTTTATTTTTTATCCTGGTTGATTTATTTTATCTATACAGCATAGCGGATAGTGCCATGCACTGGACGGCTGTTCCGTTGTCAGTAGGCGTGCTCTTTCTTTCCTTCTTGCTGCTGTATCTATTTCCTGTGTTTGTTCACTATCATCTGCCTGTCCGCAAGACAGTAAGGACGGCTTTTCTTCTGATGTTGATCAGCCCGGTTCAAATTTTTGTCATGATGATTAGTCTGTTTTCCATTGCGGTCATTCTATGGATATTTCCAGCTATCGGGTTTATCTTTGGAATAAGCCTGTATGCCTTTGTAACTGTATGGGCATCTCGTTATTCGTTTAAACGGCTGGAGCAGAAACAGGTGTCATAAAAAAACCTCCAAATGGAGGTTTTTTTGTATTAACTCATACAGCCAGTGGAACCTTATCCTTTCACCGCACTTGATGATAGTCCCTCTATCACTTTATTGCTGAAGAAAATAAAGGCAAGAAGCAAGGGAAGGAAGCTGATAATCAAGGTTGCTCCGATTGCGCCCCAATCGGTCATATATTGACCGATGAAGTTCTGAATTCCAACGGTTAAGGTCTTATATTTATCAGAGCTAATAAAGGTGTTCACAAATACAAATTCATTCCAGTTATAGATCATATTAATAATCACAGTAGTCGACAGAATAGGCATAGACATGGGCAGGACAATCCGGAAAAACATTCGGTGGACGGAGCTGCCATCAATAATCGCGGCTTCTTCAATCTCTCTAGGGAATGTTGTATAAAACCCGAGCAGAATCATCATCGTTATGGGCAAATTATAAGCTGTATAGGTAATCACAATCGACCACGGATTATCAATTAAATTCACATTCAGGAACATATTGAAGAGTGGAATCAGGGCTGAGTGAATGGGAATCATTAGTCCAATCATGAATAGGCCTAAAACAAGCTTGCTGTATTTCCATTGCATTCGTGTTATGGCATAGGTCGCCATGCTGGCGAGCAGTACGGTCAGCATGATGGCAATGCCTGTGATCCAAATACTATTAAAGAAGTATAAGCCGATGCCGCCCTCCCATACCTTCAAATAATTCTCCCACCTGAATTCTGCGGGGAGTGCGAAAGGGGAGCCCCCGAATATTTCCTGATTACTCTTTAACGAGAATAGGAAGAGCCAAATGATCGGGAAGATTTGAAAAACAGCGACAACTGCCAGTGAAAGATACAATAGGGATTTTCCTAATCGAGCCATATATTTGTTCCTCCTCTAATATTGGATTTCATCTTTTGATGCCGTCAGTTTATTGATAACCAATGTGACAATCAAGGTAATAATGAGTAAGAGGAATCCAATTGCACTTCCATATCCAAAGTTTGAGGTGGAGAAGGCAAGTTTGTACATATAGGAAGCCATTACTTCACTGGCTCCATTCGGACCGCCGCCTGTCATTACATAAATCAAATCGAAGTATTTCAGAGACCCGACAATCGCCAGCACAACTGTCACTTTCACTACGCCCATAATTAAAGGAAGCTTAATCTTTAGAGCAATTTGTAATGGGGTAGCTCCGTCAATTTTGGCAGCTTCTATAAGGGATTCAGGTATATTTTTGAGTGCGGCATAGTAAATCAATATGTAAAACCCTGCATATTGCCATAAGATTGGAATGAAGATGGCATATAAAACAATTGAAGTATCTGATAGCCATAAGGGCAGGTTTTCGACTCCAAACCAGCCTAAGATTGTGTTTAAAATTCCATTAGACGGATTAAAGACTTTAATCCATAATTGGGCGATTGCTACTGAAGATAGGAGCATAGGAATCAGGTAAATCTTTCGAAGGAGATTGGCTCCTTTAATCTTTGATGCCAGGATAAGGGCAATGGCAAGATAGATAGCCAGGCTGATAGTCGAAAAAACAGCTAATAGAACGGAGTGCCAGGCACTATCCCAAAAGAGCTTATCCTGCAAGGCAGTTAGATAATTCTCTAAACCAATGAACTCCATTGGAGAAATGCCGTCCCAGTCCATCAGACCGTAATAACCAGTCAGTAATAGAGGAATAAAAATTAATACGCTTATTAAAAGCAGGGCTGGAAGCACATAGATTGCTATAATCCACTTATTGGACATTACTTTACTCATACCATTCACCTCATAATGATGTATGTAAGAAAAGGATCCTCCCAAATAGGACAGATCCTTATTCTTGGCTTATTACTACCTATTTCGATAGAGCCTCTTCATGTGTTTTTGCGAAATCCTTAGGTGTTGTTTCCTTGCCGAATAAGGCTTGGATTTGATCTAAATGGACTTGGGCAACATCAGCACTTAACTGTACATCCGCATATAGGGTAATATTGGTTGCCGTGTTCAGCTTTTCTAATACATCCACATACATTTGAGGGAGGTCTAGAGCTTCGCCGTCAACCTTTGTAGCTGGAATGACACCGGCTTCTGTGACCGATTTCTCCCCCCATGCTTGAGTGAAGAAGGAGACAAATTCCTTTGCTTCTTCTTTGACATCTGAATTTTCTGAAACAAATAACCCTACTCCAGGCCCGCCTACATAGCTATTCATGTCACCTTTCCCATCAACAGCAGGGAAATCGAAGAAACCGACTGAGTCTCTGAATTCCTGAGGAACCTCAACATTTGTGGTATAGTTCGGAAGGTCCCAGGTTGCAATGAGGTACATTGCTGCCTGCTCGTTCATGAACATGCTCTTAGCCTCTTCATCAGATAATCCGTTAAAACCGTCTACAAATGCTTTAGCATCTACTAATTCCTGGACTTTTTCAGCAGCAGATACAAGTGCGGGATCTTCAAATGAACCGGAGCGGTCTATCGCACTATTCAATGCCTTTGTTCCGCCAATGCGGTCAGCTAGATACATATACCATAAGGAGCCGGTCCATTTATCTTTATTACCAAGAGCAATTGGCTCAACGCCGTTCTTATCCAGTGTTTTGGCAGCCTTTATGAGTTCATCAAACGTTTTTGGTGCTTCTAATCCATTTTCTTTAAAGATGGCTTTGTTATAGAAGACGGAGGCAATATTGAGTTCCAGCGGAAGTCCATATGTCTTGCCATCTACCTGATACGCTTCAGTCGTGCCGGAAACAAATGAATCCTTAAGATCGCCTTCAAGCAAATCATCAAGCGGGGCAAATTTTTCTCCCTTAACATAAGGTTCAAGATAGCCTGCAGACCAAGTCATCCCAACGTCTGGAAGCTCTCCGGAAGCGGATAAGACTTTCATCTTGTCCTTGTACTGCTCATTGCTTAATACTTCAACCTCTACTTTGACATCATCGTGCTCCTTCTCAAAATCAGCGATGATATTTTCAACAATAGCATGATGCTGTTTGGAGCTTCCTTCCGGCCATAGATGCATAAACTTGATTACTTTCTTTCCATCAGAGCTGGCATTATCGGAACCTGAGCAGCCTGACAGCACTAACGCCAGCACGAATAAGCCTGCTAACGCTGAAACCGCTTTCTTTTTTAACATAACTAAACCCCCAAAAAATAGTTTTTGAGACTTAATTACCAGTAATCTCAAAAAAAGGATAGCACGGAAAACTTTGTTTGTCTACTAGATAAACAAAGTTTTTCGTGTTACGATAAAAAAGGTACAGACAATTCTGAAATGAGGATTGGTTGAGTAGGAAACAGGTATAACAAGGAAGAAAGAAGCATTGCCAGTACTTCATGGTGTAGAGAAATGAAAGCGTTTTATTACTTTTGCAGGAGGAAGGAAAATGAAGATTCAAAATCCCATTCTAACAGGTTTTCATCCAGATCCATGTATATGCAGAAGAGGAGAAGATTATTATATTGCCGTTTCCACCTTTGAGTGGTTTCCTGGTGTGGGAATCTATCACTCTAAGGACTTGAAGAATTGGCGCCTCCTATCAAGACCACTGAATCGAATGAGCCAATTAAACATGATGGGAAACCCAGATTCCGGCGGTGTTTGGGCTCCAGCCCTTTCCTATAGTGACGGGAAGTTCTGGCTTATCTATACAGATGTGAAGGTAACAGATGGACAGTGGAAGGATTGTCATAATTATCTGGTTACCTGTGAAGAGCCTGACGGAGAGTGGTCTGAACCTATTCATCTAAATAGCTCGGGATTTGATCCATCCTTATTTCATGATGAGGACGGGAAGAAATATTTCGTGAACATGATGTGGGACCACCGCATTGGCAATCATCCTTTTTACGGGATTGTGCTGCAGGAATACAGCGATGCAGCACAAAGGCTGGTTGGAGAGAAGAAAATCATCTTTAAGGGGACAGATATTAAATTAACAGAAGCGCCTCACCTATATAAATGGAACGGCTATTATTATTTGCTCACGGCAGAGGGGGGAACGAAGTACGATCATCAAGCAACCATCGCCCGCTCCAAGACAATAGAAGGGCCATACGAGGTACATCCTGAGAATCCGCTTATTACTTCATTTCCATATCCAAGAAACCCGCTGCAAAAAGCAGGCCATGCCTCTATTGTTCAAACCCATACAGATGAATGGTTTTTGGTCCATTTAACGGGCCGGCCGCTTCCTAAGGAGAATGAAGCCTTACTTGACCCGCGTGGCTTTTGTCCGCTTGGAAGGGAAACGGCGATTCAACGTTTAGTTTGGAAGGAGGATGGCTGGCCATATATTGAGGGCGGCAATGAGCCGTCACTTGAAATCGAGGGACCAAAGATGGCTGAGGTGAAATGGGAAAGGGACTTTGAGGAAAAGGATGACTTTAATAGTGAAGTTCTGAACCTTCATTTCCAGACATTGAGGATCCCGTTGGGAGAAGATGGCGTATCCTTAACTGACAAACCTGGTCATCTAAGACTTTATGGCAGGGAATCACTGACGTCAAAATTCACGCAAGCATTTGTGGCAAGACGCTGGCAGCATTTTAACTTTATTGCGGAAACAAAGGTCGCTTTCAACCCTGATACTTTCCAGCAGGCTGCCGGATTAGTGAATTATTATAATACAGAGAATTGGAGTGCTCTCCAAATCACTTGGAATGAGGAAAAAGGGCGAGTCTTGGACTTAACGGTTTGTGATAATTTCATATTTGACCAGCCATTGAGAGGGAATGAAATCATTATTCCTGATTCCAGTGAATATGTGTACTTAAGATGTGAAGTTCAAACAAATACGTATCACTATTCCTATTCCTTTGATGGAGCGGATTGGTCAATAATCCCGGTTACCTTACACTCCTATAAGCTTTCAGATGATTATATTAGAGGCGGAGGATTCTTTACGGGTGCTTTTGTCGGCATGCAATGTCAGGATACATCCGGACAGAGAAAAGCAGCGGATTTTGACTATTTTACTTATAAGGTTACAGAGTAATTTTTTTCTATGATAGCTTACGTATTACGCTAAATAAAAGCGTTCCTAAATGGGGGCGCTTTTTCTCATGAACATTTATGATTCACTTAGTTAAGCAGCAGCTGATAAAATCATATCATTCTACACTAACAGACCAAACTAGAGATTAGCCGAAACTTTGTTAAGATAGTCATATAGTGAATAATAATGAGGGAAAAATTATGATACGTGTTGAAGAAATTGATTATATAAAAGAATGGGTGTTAAAGAAAGGCGAAGAACTGGAGGTTCCATATACGAGCAATCGTTCAGATGGATTGATGTATGTGAATGTGATCAAGCATACGCAAAGAACATACCGCATTACTGGAGTATTGACTATTTCGGCAAGTGAACCTTCCTTTACGGAGGTTGATAAGAACTTGTTGCAGTTTGGATTCACTCCTAGAAAGAAGGTTAGTCTTCCGGACAATGATCAGACATTGAAATGGCTGCGTGAGGGATTCATCATAAAAGAGATTCGTTTTAAGAAGGATGGCAGAACCCCGGACTCTCAGCATTATAGAATGGGATATCGACTATTTGCCTATTCAGAGAATGAGAAGCGCAAAAAAACTGAGGCTGCTGAGAAAGAATTATTAGCTTGGGTTGAAAAGGCGAAATTAGTGACTAGTTTGTCAATTCCCAGTCATAAGTCAATTGATTTACGTCGTTTAATAAAAGTAGTGGAAGATTTTTGCCATCAAACAGCCGCGGATATAAAAGTATCGGTCGGCTTTCCTTCGGGATGGACATTGGCGAAGAGGCTGCGCTTTCTTCATTTTTTAGTGGCATTCCTGCAATTATCCATAAAGCGAGAGCAGTTTGATTGGAAGGAGATCGGAGCCTCTTATTATCAAGAGATTGGCGGATCGAAGCGATTTGATCGTGATAAAAATGATTTTATCGAGCAATTGGAAGGGCTGGCAGAATGCCCGCTTGTACGGCTGGGATTGACAAGCCTTGGGAGAATCACTCCCTTCTATTTCTCAGGGCCGCTCGTAGGCGGTTACTCGAGTTTCCAATATGGTCCAGTACATGCGCTAACCGACCTATCTATTTCGAGTGATGATTATAGGACAACGGCAAAGGCATTATGGCTTGTGGAGAACCGGGCGATTTTGACGAGGATGGCTTCCGAGGAGAATTTCCTGGAGGAAACGAATTCTTTAATCATGTGTGTGGACGGGCATTTACGTTCCTCTCATAAACAATGTATCTCACAGTTATTGGCTGGAAGCGACATTGACCAGGTGTTAATTTGGTGTGATTATGACCCGGATGGGCTTCAGATTGCGCATGAAATTTATGAGACGGTCAGTGATGCGAAGGGGAAAGAATTAAAATGGATTCAGCCGGACCAGCAGGTTTCGACAAGTCTGCTCGAATATGAGGGGTATATGCTTGCCTTTTTGGAGGAGAATCGAATGGAGCAAGAAGAGATGGCAGGAAGCAGGGAGGAGTGGGTAAAATGGCTGAATCATTGATATCGGTCTTTCAGGCGGATGAGTCACAGCCGGAAGTAATGCAATCGATGCAGGATATTGCCTCCCTATCAGGTGTCCTTAGTGATTTAAGTGCACAAAGCTCCTTTCAAACACCAAGGGAGATCATTCGATTCTTACGCATTATCCAATTAATTAATGAAGAAGCGCTCGGACTGGATGAGCCGATTGAGAATGCCGAGACCGTGTATTATCGTTATAAAAACCGCTATAAGGATGCCGAACCTCCCTCGAAGAAAAAGGTGAATCAGGTCATTGGGGTGTTGGTGAAATACAATTGGATTTCGAAGCAGTCACGGCGCATCCGCATGAGGGATACAGGGAAGCGGATGATGAATGCACTCATTCGCTTGGCTAATGATTCTCTTGCCTATTATATGCATGATGATATCGGACGTGCATTGTTTCAGGCAAGGCGTGACGCCGAATTGAGTGAGGCCTATGATGACCGCGGAATATCCGGCGGCAATAAGATTGCGAGTATGATCCGCAATGTCGAGAACGCGATTCAATTGTTAAAGGAACGCGAACTTGAGATGCTTGCGGACCGGAGTGCCCTTCCGCAGCTTGAATTAATTCATGAGTTGATGAAGGAGTTGGATGGGAAGCTGCAGGAGAGGATTGCGAGTTTTGCCACAGTGGAGGACAGCCTTGTCCTCACCGATTTGATGCAGCAGGGTACATCCGCCCTCGCCGAAGGCACGAATCAAAGCCTAGGGATGATCAATAAATACTTGAAGTTCACCCATATGCAAAAAACGCCCCTATCCTCCACGATCCAGCCGGAAAGGGTTCGCGAATTTATTCAGCAGATGTATAATCCCCCAGTGGAATCAGATATCCCGAATGTACATCAGCTGTTCAGCTTTATGGAACAAGGCCAGTATGAACAGGAGGCGATGGATGGGCTGTGGATTCCATTCAAAATAGCCGCACCGCTATCAGCCGAAGCCATAGATGAGGCGATTGATTATATTGAAACATATGAGCCAATCTCCGCCCCGATGGAAGAGACGGATGAAGAGATTGGGTATTTATCAGAGGAAATATCAGAGGAAGAAATAGATGGATTGATTGGGGAGACAGCTTGGGCGTTAACGAAATCAATGATCAAAACAGAAGCGGTTGAACACTTTTTTGAAAGCCATTCAGAAGCACCGATGGACCAGGTTATCGTTGAGACGACATCTGCTGAATGGGGAGATGCCATCAATGCGATGAATGCCATCGCAGCCTTAGTTGGGAGCAAGCAAGTGACGGTCAGCCAATCTGAGAAAACAGCCAGCAAGGCATATGAACGAGAATGGGAGTGGATGAATCGTGAAGACGGATCAAGGATTATCCGAAAACGACAAAAACAAGATGAATCAGATCATGAATGAGGGGGGACAAACGGAAGAATTTAACGCCAACCCGCTTAATGCCATGCAGGCTGTTAAAGGTGTTTTGACAGAAGAGGAGGAGATGGCCTTCATGAATATCCTGTTCTCCTCCACAGCCACGATACGGATGGGCAATTTTGGCCTCTCCCGTAAAGAGGTGGAGAGGCTGCTAGGATTGAAAGAACAAGATGAGCAGTTTTTCTCCTTCCTTACTAGGGTCAATCAAGCCATCAGCCGCTATATGAAGGTAATCTATGATGAGCGGCGTGATCAGGTAATCGTGATGATGCGGGTGCCGGCAAGGGCAGCCCGTAACACATTGTCAAAGGAGAGCTTGGCATTATTATTGTATATTTTTTATCAACAGGAAGTGCTGCAGCATGAGTTCACGCTATTCGACCAGCTGCTTGAATCGTTTGGGCATGAAACGATGAAGGCTAATCAGCGCATTTTGATGAACTTGGATACCTTAAAGAAAATTGGGGCAATTGAGGAATATGATAACCCCTCACAGGAGAAGGCTTATCAGTTGACGGCGATTGGCGCTCAAATGTTCTCTGATTCCTTCTTGCGGAGAACTGCGGAATTCAGCCAGTCCAATCAATTGAATAAAGAAGAAGTGCTCAAATTCTTCAAGCGATACAATCTGTATCCGAAAGGAGAAGACGAATGATTCCGTGGAGATTGAAATTTTCGGGGGTGCGGGATTATCCGCCGACTTTATTGGATTTGTCTGGTGAGGATGCGCATGTGATGATTACTGGTCCGAATGGGTCAGGAAAATCAACGATTACCTTTTGCATGGGCGCTGTGCTGTATTCCGCCAAGGTCGATATCGAGGGCTTGAAATCGAGAAATCTGGAAGCAAACCAAACATGGAAGGCCGCGATTTCCTTCTTGTTCAAAAATGAAGGCGCCAATAAGATTGATGCCCCGGACTATGTGGAATTTACGCTGAAAATTGTGCAGGAGCCAGGACAGCCAATCAAGAAAGAATACAGTATCTCAACTGGTGAGAATATCGATGAATGGGAAGAGGAGAAAAGATATACATCAGGCGATCGGTTTTATAATTTCACCTCTTATAAAAATGACCTGAAATATAAATATAAGGTCGACCCGGATCATTATTATTTGATTTGGTATCAGCAGGAAGTCAATCAATTCGCCGTCATGCACCCAGAGGAGCGGTTCCGGATATTCAGTGAGATGCACGGAATTGACAAAGTGCAGCGTGATTGGGAAGAAAGCATGGAAAAGGTGAAGGAAGCAGAGGAAACTTCACGTGCCTCAGAGACGAATGTGAAGCTGAAGAAGGCGGAGCTCGGGATGGCGAAAAACGCATTTGACCGCTATACCGACAATCAGAGACGTTTGTACGAAGGGGGGAAGCTGTATGCGCAGTCCTTGCTTGGCATGGAGGCCTCCTACCAGAAACAAGTCCGCGAATTGGCTGGTCAAGTTGAACAAACACATGAAGACATCCATGAGGAGAACGAAGAGCTTGCACGTATTCGTCTCGTTCAAGACCGTCTGGCTTGGGAATTGACTGATAGAAAAGAAATGCTTCAATCAAAGGAGGCTGAGCATGAACAGGAAGAGCGGATTTTGCAAGATATTAAGGACCAAATCAAGAGCATTCAAGTTAAAATCCATAACCTAGAAGATGAACTTGAGGACATCACAAAGAGAAAAAGTCAGATGACTCGTACAGAAGCAGAAGTGAAAGCCGAGCTTGAAAGGGTCAAGATCCGCCAGCAGGAGATTGAAGAAGCCTTGAAGCAAAAGGATTCTGAGCTGAACAAGGTGATGAACTGCTGGCAAGAGGGAGTTCAAGTAATTGCGGGTTTAGAGCAAGAAATTAAGCAGATTGATTCCTTGGAGACTATTCATAAGGCCCGTTTGGCTGAATATATGAGCAGCCACCATGTCCAAATGACGATTGATCAGTTGAACAGGACTATTTTGGACAATAGGGATCGGCATGATGTTCTGCGGAAGGAAAAGCTTGAGCTGCAAGCAGAATTGTCTTATTTGAAGGAAGGTCAAAACGTATCATATAGGCAGAGGGAATCACTTGCTTATTTCAAGGATAGAGGTGTACAGGCATTTCCGCTGTCAGCCCTTCTTGAAATGGAAGAACGGGTGAATCCTCGGGAGGAGCAGTTGTTTCAGGCAATCAAGTACACAGTCTTCTTCGATGGTCGAAAAGCGGTTCCGCCGAATGATTTGTACCATGTTCCTTTATCCTTGGTTATCCCTGATCAAGTCCGGATGTCGTTGCCGAATGTTCCATTAAAGGTGAAAGGGGATCTCCGCGAATCGATGCTTCCTCATGCGATGAAGGCCCTCTGGTGGGTCGCCCAATTGTTTGAGGATGGGCTGCCAGAGATCAATGGCGGCATGCTAACAGACAGTTTAGGGATTCGCGGGTCACAGGAGAAGGAACGGCTTATCCTTAGTCAAAAAGCCATCCGTTTGCGCAAGCAGGAAGTAGAGAACCAAGTGGATGAACGGACAGATCTGATGAGAGAGCTTGATGCGAGCATTGCCGGAGATACTAAGTTATACCAGAAGCTGAATGGAATTATCCATCAAGTGAAAGAATCTGAAGCCTTCATGCTAGCTGAGCATGAGCATGCTCGCAAACGTGAACGATTGAAGGCACTTGTGCATGAACGAGATGAGTTGGAAGGGCTGCGTCGTCAGCATGAACAGAAGAAGCAGGTTTTGACGCGCAAGCAGATTGAGGACAAGCTCTATCAGGACCAATTGGAAGAAGAAGCGAGCTTTTACCTGGAATTAGGGAAGATGAAAGAGAAGTATGAAGAACTTCATCAATTAAACTTAAATTTGACGAACGAAAAGCGCCGAGAGAGGGAACAAAAACTGAAGCTTGAGCTTTTAGAAGAAGAGCTTGATAAGCTTGAACAAATCATCTCTAAGGCTGAAAAAGAAGCACGAAATGTAGCCGGGCAAATAGATGACTCCGCTCGGAAACTGGAATATTTGGCAGTACAGGCAGATAATCAGAAATCGGATCAGGATGCAGCCGAGTTTGGGCTGATGGATGTAAAACGAGAGCTGGAGGATTTGAAACAGGCTGCTCTTGCCATATATGAGGAAGCGGCTCAAAATGTTGATGAACATAATCTCTCTGCTCTCCCTGTCTTAAAAAGTGAACGGGAGAGCGGCAAGATTACATTTGACCTCGCACGAAATGAAGCTGGCATCGACCCAGCTGCTCCGCAGAACTATGAAACGGTGAAAAAGGAATATGAACGGTTTGAGAGTGAATACACCCGCACGAAGCTATTGCTCGAACAGGATAAGGAACGAATGGAAAAACTGAGGGATCAGCTTGAGACGACAATTAGCATGCGGGTCATTGAAATCCAGCAAAGGTTCAAGAACTATATGAGCCAGTTTCAGTTTGAAGGGGATATTAGCTGGGATAGCTTTGAAGACAGGCGGAAGCGAACTCACTTTCAGCTATTCATCAAGGCACGCAAGGAAGGGCACCGCGGGTCGCTGGAAGATGTGAGCGTGAAAGCGCGCGGCGGTAAGGTCGGCAAAGGAGTCTCTGGCGGTGAGGAATCACTCAGCTCTCTCTTATTTGCTCTCTGTCTCCTTCAAAACCTGCAAATCACGCCGGGCTTTATTATCTTAGATGAATTTGATAGCGCCCTAGATGAGAATCGCAAGGTGAAGGTTTTTGATTTGTATGAAAAAGAATTGCAGCGCAAGCTCATTATTTTAACGCCAAAGTCACATGAAAATGAGTATCTGAACCGTTTCTCAAAAGCATTCGTCGTTCGCCATGATCCGCGGATTCCTGAGAGCAGGGTCGCTGGGATTTTGAAGAAGGAACGAGTGGAGCATTAGTCGGAGCCTCCAGCTAAACAACGGGCCTGTTGATTACCAGGCCCGTTTTGAAAAGAGTGAGCTGCGTAGCATATTATATGTGGGTTTTCTGGCTGGAAATAAGCGAAAGTCCAATGGATATTAGCGAAACACTATTTTATGAACGAAACTGGAACGACGAAAACCAGTTTTAGAGATAGCCCTAATCTCCCGTAGTTACTCTTGCTGATTTTTGCAGCTATAATTTTACATATAAATAGATGAAGATAGGTGACAGCATGAAACCGAATGACAAGATAGCAGTAGATAATCAAAAAATATTTGCCCTTCTCAGCAATTATCTAAATAATGCGCCGGATTATGTGGAAAAGGATGAAATAGAGGAATTGGTGAAGTACGGGGTGCCCTATAAGCAGGCAGTCGCGATGATTTTGGCTGCAGCTTTCGGGTTAGATATCGCAGATGACCAAGTTGATAGGGAATTCTATAATCGGTATTTCCCAAAGATATTTTTCCAGCTGGATACAGCGGAATATGCAGAGAATTCCTATTATCAGAATATAAAGATGCCATCAGTGAAAATAGGGAAGAGTGAGCTGAAGTATGAAAAGTATAAACCATTTGAGGGGTTTGTATGCAATGATATCGTCCGGACTTTAGATGGGCGGCAATATCCTCAGATTGGCTTCTTTACGGAGGAGTTCGCATATCCGGCTATCCTGGAGAATGGACGGATCTGGATGACAGTCACACCGAATGAGGTGGAGACCATGAAAGATGCGATTAAGAAAGCATATGGAAAGGTGCTGGCATACGGTCTTGGTCTTGGCTACTATGCCTATATGGTGTCTGAAAAGGATGAAGTGGACAGTATTACGATCGTTGAGAAGAACCGGGATATTATCCAGCTTTTCCAAACCTATCTGCTCCCGCAGTTTAGGCAGGCTAATAAGGTCCGAATCATTGAAGCAGATGCATTTGAGTATGCAAAGCAGGTGATGCCCGCTGAGGAATATGATTTTGTGTTTACTGATCTATGGCATGACGTATCGGACGGGATTGGAATGTATGAAGAGATGAAGCAGTATGAAAGGCTTTGTCCGAAGACTGAATTTTCCTATTGGATTGAGAAATCTATTTTGTGCTATTTATAATGAAAAGGCTCGTCCATTAAGGGCGAGTCTTTTTATGATATTTCTCTTATCAGCCATATGTAATAGGACTGTTTCTTGATTAATCTGCTGAAATTTTAGTGGTATTGTCGAAATTTATCGGAAGAAAAATAGGGGTTGAAATGGGAATTAATGTATACTAGAAAATACTAAGTAGCATGTTTCTTACTATTATGTGAACGTGTCATTGGTATTTTATAAAAGCAGGAGGTTTTGCGAATGAATACATCTCATTATTCTGTATGGCCCAATCGGATGCCGAAGTTTTTGACAGTGCCGGAAAGTCCATTGTTCGATAATCTAGCCGTTACGGCAAAGAGGTACCCGAAGAAGACATGTCTTCATTATTATGGAGCATCTATGACGTATGAGGAAGTACTTCGAGAGGTAGAGACGCTTTCCTCTTATCTTCATCATGAGCTTCAGGTGAAACCAAAAGACCGAGTCATCTTATTTATGCAAAATTCCCCTCAATATGTCATTGCCTTTTATGCGATTCTGCGCGCACATGCGGTGGTCGTTCCAGTTAACCCAATGAATACAACCAACGAGCTGAAATTCTATATACAGGATTGCGAATGCAAGACAGCCATTGTCGGTCAGGAGCTTCACCAAGAAATCAGCCCTCTCCTTGAAAACACCTCACTTACTAATCTCATTATTACTGCCTATTCTGATTACCACACCTCAACAGATGATACTCTCCCCCCAGAGGTGAAAAATGCCCGAATTGCCTTTGATGATGAGAATCGGCATGGCTGGTCGGATATCATGCAGTCTAGCTTGCCGATTCCAGCGTTTGAGGGACATGCCGATGACATGGCGGTCATTCCGTATACTTCTGGAACAACAGGGCTTCCAAAGGGATGTGTTCATACAAACCGGACCATTCAGGCGAATGTGGTAAGTGCAGTCAATTGGCTGAATACATACTCTGATTCGGTTCATTTATCGGCTTTGCCATTTTTTCATGTAACTGGGATGCTCCATAGCATGCATGCACCTATTTATGCTGGAGCAGAGATGGTTATCCTCACACGCTGGAACAGGAATCATGCTGTTTCTTTTATTGAGAAATACCGTTGCTCGCACTGGATCAACATTAGCACTATGGTCATTGATTTTCTTTCGAACCCTTCTTTAGCTGATTATACTATTTCCAGTTTGTCCTGCATTGCTGGAGGAGGAGCTGCGCTGCCTGAAGCGGTCGGGGAAAAACTGTACAAGCTGACGGGTCTGCGCTTTGCGGAAGGATACGGTCTCTCTGAAACGATATCCCACACCCATTTCAATCCGATTGATCGGCCGAAGCTGCAATGTTTGGGAGTGCCTGCTTTTAATGTCGATGCTCGGATTGTGGAACCTACTACCTTTAAGGAGCTTGGTCCGCATGAAACAGGTGAGATTATTGTCAATGGACCGCAGGTGTTTACAGGATACTATAATCGGCCTGAGGAAACCGAGCAGGCTTTCATTCAGTTGGATGGCAAATCCTTCTTTCGTACAGGAGACATTGGTCATTTCGATGAGGAAGGCTATTACTTTATGGTTGACCGAGTGAAGCGGA
Organism: Pradoshia sp.; assembly: GCF_051873915.1. Taxonomy (NCBI): domain Bacteria; kingdom Bacillati; phylum Bacillota; class Bacilli; order Caryophanales; family Bacillaceae; genus Pradoshia; species Pradoshia sp. The sequence goes on along the minus strand of NZ_JBJEFJ010000156.1, from coordinate 34,088 downwards.
TGATCAATGCCTCGGGCTATAAAGTGTGGCCGACAGAAGTAGAGAGTTTATTGTACAAACACCCTTCTGTTGAGCAGGCATGTGTCGTTGGTGTCCCTGATCCGAAACGCGGAGAAAGTGTCAAAGCCTATATCATTTTGAGTGAGGAGGAGAAAGGGAAGGTTACTGAAGAGGAGATGGTTGAATGGGCTAAGACTCAAATGGCGGCCTATAAATATCCACGTACTATTGAGTTCAGGGATGCCTTCCCGATGACAGCAAGCGGTAAGATTCTATGGAGAAAGCTCCAGGATGAAGCAAGAAATCAAGAGAAGTTCATAAAGGGATGAATATGAAGAAATTAATGGGGGTTATTCTTGCCATGCACTGGCCAAATTCTGCCCGTGAATTTAAGGGGAAGCAGGTTTCTCCTTTTAAAGTCATACAGCTTCCTCTTTATATTTCTTCTTAAACTACATATACTAATCATAGGTATTTAGACGGTCGTGAAGGAGAAGAGGAAGATGTCGAATAACAAGGAATATGTGAACGTAAAGATAGATGTCGAACAATTACGTTACATGAATAGATTGCATCAGCTACTTTGTCAGCGTCTGGATATGGATTTACCGAAGGAGTATGAAATCCCTGAGATTGCGGTGGAGCAAGCTTTGTTTACGTATATAGACCAGTTGGAGAGATTTTATCGGCTGACAGGAGAGGACTGGGAGAAGTTTTATCAAAAATGGAGCGGTGTCCATGAGGTTCCGGAGAAATTGAAGGATTTCAAGGAAAGGATTAAAGGTTGGATTGACAAATGATAAAACAAAAACGGGCTAACTGCAGAAAGACCTGGTGAAATCCAGAGATTCTGTGGTTTTTTTGTTATATCAAAAAATAATATCGAAAATTTTTCACATATATAACATGTTTATTTGAAATGACTGATGGGAATTTAGTTATTGCAATATACAGATAAATGATGTTGCTTACATTTGCAAGGCTATACATATATTCATCAGGAGATTAAAGTGAGCTAATCCTTTATTAGTGGAAGTCACCTTTGATGAGATTCCTGAGGGCTTGAAACGTCTTGAGCGACATGAAGTCAAAGGAAGACTAGTTGCGAAGATTGATGATTGAGGGAATAATGGTGTAAAGGTGAAGCCCTTGGATTCAAGAAACGATGTTTTCTGAATGAGGGCTTTTTCTATGAAGAGGAGAGAGGGTGTTTGGCATGAAAGAATCCATACAAGATATAGATGTTCGAGCTTGTCAATTTGCTGAAAAGGCTCATGCAGGGACTTATCGAAAGGGGACAAACATTCCCTATATGACGCATCTGGAGGAAACAGCGGATATTGTACGGACGTTAACTGATAATAAGAAAATTATTGCCGCTGCCTATCTCCATGATGTTCTAGAGGACACTAGCTGCACGGTATCCGATATTGAGGAGCAATTTGGCGTTGATGTGGCCCGGCTTGTTGAAAGCGAGACAGAAAACAAATATCATGGAAAGCCAAAGGGAGATACATGGAAAACGAGAAAGGAAGAGACAATCCATCATTTGCAGGATGCAAGTGTGGAAACAAAAATGATTACACTGGGCGATAAATTATCTAATATACGTTCAATCGAGCGGGACTATGAACAGATTGGGAATCAACTGTGGGAACGCTTCAATGTAAAGGATCCGCAAATGCATGCATGGTATTACCGTTCCGTCTGTGATTCTTTAAAAGAGCTTGAAGGCTACTCGGCGTGGAAGGAGCTTGACCGCTTAATTAAGGAAGTTTTTAACCAATGAATGGCGGCTGACTTCTTCCTGATGTATTCTGCCGTTATGATAAGAATAACGGCAATCAGAACAGCCAATCTAGATTGAAAAAGCCTTGATTTGATTATGAAGGAAGTTGTTATGATGAAAGAGACTCATTCAAGCTATCAATTAGCCGAGGTAAGAGCTGAACAATATTTTAAAAGATTAAGGACAGAGGTGCTTGAACGCCATTTCATTCCTGTGCTGACAGACGATTTTTCAGAATGGAAGGAGAATCATGTGAATCTGCCCTTTTTAGCTGGGCCCAAAAAAGATTCGAGTATTGGTTATCGGCCATACTTGAAGTGGCTCGATTACACCGGAAAGTTGGATCCCTATTTACGCAGGAGTGCAGCTTATTTATATATGCGTGATCTTGGAAAGGCAATGGATACAGCTGAGGCGGAAGAAGAAATCGAGCAAACGGTGAGGCGCTTAAAAAAATATGTGGCCCATTCTACTGAAGAGAAGGCAGGAACCTTAAGCAGGGATGAGCTGTATCGATGGGGTGAGAAAGAAGGAATCGAGCTTAGCGTCATTTGGCTGTTTTCTAAATTGAGCAGCGTGGCAGAACATATTCCAAACGAGCTGAACGCAGGTCATGCCAAGCGGAAGCTGATTAAAATTATCGCCGGGGTTGTGCTTCATGCCTACGATCAAATGGGTGAGGACATAGAGGAGGATGTTCGGGCGGTTAAGCTTGATGAAGCGATAAGACTGGGCTATGCCTATGGTCTTACCTATCCATTCGTAGATGATCTCCTTGACTCTAATTATTTGACAGACAAGGAGAAGGAGCAATATTCAGCCATGATTCGTACGGCCTTGCTCACTCGTGAAATTCCTGAGCTGGGGGAATGGCCGGAGGGGAAGAGGGAGATTCTTGCCTATATCCACTCAGAACTTTCAGAGGCCTTTACTTATATGAAAAATCATCAGTCACCTGAAGCTTTAAATACCTTTTTCTCAGAATCCTATGTCTTTTTTCATGCACAGGAGCTGGACCGTAATAAAGAATTGTCTCATGCAGATTACACAAATGAGGAACTTCTGATTCCTGTCATTCTGAAATCAGCCTCCTCAAGATTAATTGTTCGTTCGGTGATTGGCGCAGATGAAGATAAGGGTTTTGACGAGCGGACGTTTTACTACGGCATTTACAATCAGCTCGCAGATGATTTTACAGATTTATTTGATGATCTGCAAGCTGGAGCCGTTACTCCCTACACCTATTATTGGACCCATCATAAGGAACGGACCGATCTGGTTAATCCGTTTGAACTGTATTTCGCCGTCATCGCAAATTTGATTCACTATGTGTATTCCTCGAATGAATTGGCCAGGGAAGTCATTTTGGACAGAGCCATCAATGGACTGAAACGAAATAAAGTCCGGTTCGGGGCGGAAAAATACAAGGAGGTCATGGGCTTATTCGCAGCTGGGATGCCTGAATTTAACCGGCTTATTCAAAAGCTCGTCAAGAAGGCAGAAAATGTCGATTTCTTCGATAAACTGCTGCGTGACCATATGCTCGCCCAGCTGGAGAAAGATAGGACAGACCGTGAGACATTTTCTTCCCTCACAAATGAGCTGCGCGAAGAGATGAACAGCTTTCTTCCGCTTGGAGAGGATATTCAAAACGCGCTCCCAGAGGAAAGGACGCTGCGGGAAGCGGCCAACTACAGCCTGATGGCAGATGGGAAACGGATGCGGCCTGTTATCGCGTGGATGATGGGAATGGAGTTCGGTTTAAATAAGCAGGATTTGATACCAGTGCTGAAGTCTCTTGAATATATGCATACGGCCTCTTTAATCTTCGACGATCTTCCCTCACAGGATAATGCAGCAGCTCGCCGTGGACAGCCTGCTCTGCATATTGCCTATACGAATGCAATCGCTGAACTGACAGGAATCTTTCTTATCCAAAAGGCAACCTTAGAGCAGGCATCCATCCAGTCATTCAAACCGGAGGCCGTTCTCTCGCTCATTCAATATTCAGCGAATGCTGCGATGCAAATGTGCCGCGGGCAAGTCATTGACTTGGAGGAAAAGAAGGGCAGCGTGTCATTGGAAGAATTGAATAGCATGTGCTTTTATAAGACCGGTATTGGGTTTGAGGCAGCAGTTATGATGCCAGCTATCCTTGCGGAGGCTGATGAGGGTGAAAGGCAGGCTCTTAAACAATTTGCTCATCACGCCGGTATCGCCTTTCAAATAAAGGATGATCTGCTGGATACAGAGGGAAATTCGGAAGCTCTTGGAAAGCCTGCTGGCCAGGATGAAGAGAATGGACGCTCAACCTTTGTAACGGTCCTTGGAGTGGATGGTGCGAGAAAACAAATGTGGCATCATTACTGTGAGGCGATTGAAAGCTTGCCGGGAATCAATCGTAATACAGATTTTTTGAAGCATCTGCTGGATTATCTAATTAATCGTCAAAGATAATGAAGGGAGAGGCTGATCCTGGATGCTCAGGGTCAGCCTTTTTGTATGGATTATTAATCAGGGAAACTTCTGACAGAAAACAGACGGAAGCTATGGTCAACGCCTGTTTTCGCCCATCCTTCACATTTATCGCCCATACGTCAACCGCTTCGCCCTTAACCGAAGGGATTTCGCCCTTAAACTATGAAATAAGGTTGTTTTCTCATAAAAAGAAAGCCTCCTCCTTCTTTAAAGGTCCAAAATAGATAAACTAATGATCTTTTTTGATGAAAATCTTCCTTTTTCCATCTGAATTTCCGCAAAACTCTCTCTACTTACGCTATTTTGATAATGTGGCTTATTCAGGAGTACCGTCTATGCTGTGTTGGTTTCTAGCTGTCTACAATTTTTGTTTCCGAATGAGGACAATATGGTGTAAACTGTATTGGGTAAACATAGAGACTTTAGTAATATTATCTAATTGCGGTTAGGCATAAAAACAAACATTAGGGAGCAGAAATATGGAGTTTATTGAGTTATTGAAGGCGTTTATCCTTGGGCTTGTTGAAGGATTGACGGAATTTGCGCCGGTCTCCTCGACAGGGCATATGATATTGGTTGATGAGATGTGGCTGAAGTCCACCGAATTCCTTGGGCAATATACAGCGAATACCTTTAAGATTGTTATCCAGCTTGGCTCGATATTGGCAGTTGTTATTATCTTTAAGGATCGATTCATTGATATGCTTGGGTTGAATCGGCTTTTCGGCAAGAAAGAGGATAAGAGAACAGCTGAGGGGAATCATCTCCGTTTAACGCATGTAATTGTCGGATTAATTCCTGCAGGTGTTCTTGGCCTCTTGTTTGAGGATTATATTGATGAGCATCTCTTCTCAATCGAGACGGTTATGATTGGTCTTTTAGTCGGGTCCTTCCTGATGATTGCCGCAGATATCGTAAGCGGCAAGAAGAAAGAGCCTAAGGTAACAACGGTTGACCAAATTACGTATAAGCAGGCCCTCTCAATCGGATTGATTCAATGCTTATCCTTATGGCCAGGCTTTTCCCGCTCAGGCTCGACCATCTCAGGCGGGGTTCTGCTTGGATTAAGTCATAGAGCGGCAGCTGATTTTACGTTCATCATGGCTGTGCCAATTATGGCGGGGGCCAGTTTGCTGTCATTGGTTAAGAACTGGGAGCATTTCAATATGGATGCTCTGCCATTCTTTATTGTCGGTTTCATCAGTGCATTTATCTTTGCGCTAATATCGATCCGCTTCTTCTTGAAGCTAATTAATAAGATTCGATTAATGCCATTTGCCATCTACCGAATTGTCTTGGTAGCGGCAATTTACTTCTTGTATTTTTAATCGAAGAAAAGCCATTTCACATTTAACTCGTGAAATGGCTTTTTTGTTTAATTTCCATTAGATAATACATGTGATCTTGTGATGAAATGCCGTTCCTCTATGCTATCGAGTGAGAATTCAGCCCCTTTTCCTGGGATGGCATCAATGATTAGCTGTGTATGCTTCCAATATTCATACTGGCTCTGGTGCATATAGAAAGGAACACCGCCAATGATTCCGAGCAGCAAATCCGCATTCCCAATCCGGAAGTCTTCCTCTCTATAGCACATCGGTGCCGACCCGTCACAGCAGCCGGCGGATTGGTAGAAGAAGATGCTGCCGTGAATGTCCCTTAAATGATTAATTAGACTAAGGGCGGCATCTGTCGCAATGACTCTTTCTGGCATAATCATCAACCTTTCGATTTAGAAGAAGCCTTGTGGCTTGCGGTCATAGCTGACCAATAGACATTTCGTTTGTTGATAGTGATCTAGCATCATCGCATGATTCTCACGGCCGATGCCAGATAATTTATAGCCGCCGAAAGCAGCTCCGGCTGGATATTGATGGTACGTGTTGGTCCATACGCGTCCTGCCTGGATGGCACGGCCTGCACGGTATGCAAGGTCACCGCTGCGGGACCATACGCCGGCTCCTAAGCCATACAAGGTATCATTGGCCATCTCCATTGCCTCATCGAAGTCCTTGAATGTAGTCACGCCAAGAACTGGTCCGAAGATTTCCTCTTGGAAGATACGCATTTTATTATGGCCTTTAAAGACAGTTGGCTGAATATAGTTGCCTTTTTCTAATCCTTCGCCGAGGTTATTTTCTCCTCCGCCGATTAGGCATTCAGCCCCTTCTTCTTTACCTAATTGGATATAAGAAAGGATTTTTTCCTTTTGTTCATTGGAGGCTTGGGCTCCCATCATAACGTCTGTATCAAGCGGGTTGCCGACCTTGATGGCTTTAACGCGTTCTATCGCCCGTTCCATGAATTTATCATAAATGGACTCTTGGATGAGCGCACGTGAAGGGCAAGTACAAATCTCGCCGGAATTGAGGGCGAACATGACTAATCCTTCAATCGCTTTATCAAGGAATTCATCATCCTGGTCCATTACATCTTCAAAGAAGACATTCGGGGACTTGCCGCCAAGCTCGAGCGTGACAGGGATGATATTTTCTGTTGCATATTGCATGATTTGACGGCCGACAGCTGTAGAACCGGTGAAGGCAATCTTAGCGATGCGTTTATTTGTCGCAAGCGGCTTACCGACTTCAATGCCGTATCCGTTTACAATATTCAGCACTCCAGCAGGAAGCAGGTCTTGAATAAGCTCCATGACGACCATGATAGAGACAGGTGTTTGCTCTGCTGGTTTTAAGACGATGCAGTTCCCAGCTGCAAGTGCCGGTGCAATCTTCCATGCGGCCATAAGGATTGGGAAGTTCCATGGAATGATTTGTCCTACTACACCTAAAGGCTCTTGGAAGTGGTAAGCGACTGTATCGTTGTCAAGCTGGGTAGTGCGGCCTTCTTGGGCGCGGATGGTACTTGCAAAATAACGGAAATGGTCAATTGCTAACGGAATGTCTGCATTTAATGTCTCGCGGACAGCCTTCCCGTTATCCCATGTTTCTGCGACAGCGACCATTTCTAGGTTTTCTTCTAAACGGTCAGCAATTCTATTTAAGATTTGTGCACGTACAGCTGCAGATGTTTTCCCCCAAGCATCCTTCGCTGCATGTGCTGCATCTAAAGCAAGCTCGATATCCTCTGCGGAAGAGCGTGCAGCCTGTGTGAATACTTCACCATTAACAGGTGATCTATTATCAAAGTATTGACCTTTAACAGGAGCAACCCATTTGCCCCCGATGAAATTATCGTATTTCTCCTTGAACTGAATAATGGCTCCATCTGTATTTGGATTTGCGTAGATCATGAAGCATTCCCCTTTATGTTCGTATTGAAAATGAATCAGATGTCTTGGCAATTGTAAATCTTGAAAAACAAGCCAGCATCTGGAAGCGCTTTCTATACTCTATTAAAATAGTTGTTCACAAAAATTTCAACTAATATGATTGACAAAAACAGGGGGCTTTATAAAATTCCGGTCAATGGTTTTAGATTCATGGAATCCAGTCCTTGATTCACAAGATCGATATCATAAATAGCTTTCTCGAGAAAGAATCGAATGACTAAATCGCTCGTCTCACTTTCAGAGAGGGAATACCCGGCTGCCTGAAGGAGTATCTCCAAGTCTGGTTCTTGCAGCTCTAAGGCAAACCCTAAGGCAAGGATGGTTCGTTTACTGGGATGATACTCCGGGTTGGTGCGTATCTTTGAGAAAAGCTTGCGGTCAACACCTGCACGTGTGTAAATCTCAGAATCTGTTTTTCCTTTTTCATCAATAAAAGAGAATAGGACTTGCTGAAGGGGCGGCTTCCTGTTTGTCTCAATGAAATCTTGCAATTCCTCCTCCTCGGTGTGACGGGTGGCTGAGCGCAGCAGCTGACTTTCGAAAACAACAGGTTCAAGCTGACGGCCTGCCATATACTCTTTCAATTCATGCATTAAGTATTCTCGTTTCATGACCATCCTCCTTATTGTCGCCTGTAAAGCGACCAAATGCTTCACTCTCTTAGGTAAAATTATAGCATGATAGATAATTCATTTGAGGAGATGGATGATGATGAATAAACAATTGACTGAGCTCATTTTTGTCCTTGATCGGAGCGGTTCGATGGCTGGTTTGGAGAAGGATACAATTGGCGGGTTCAACTCCTTGGTGAAAAAACAATGCGATCTGCCTGGCAAGACTGCAGTGACCGCTATTTTATTTGATGATGAGTATGAGGTGCTTTGGGAAGGAAAGGATGCGAATCAAGTAGTAATGACAGAGAAGGAATACTATGTCAGAGGGATGACTGCCCTGCTTGATGCTGTCGGAAAAACAATTTTAAGCGTTGGCCAGCGTCTGGCACATACGGCGGAGGATGCGCGTCCTGGCAAAGTGATCTTCGTCATTACGACAGATGGCTATGAGAATGCCAGCGTGGAATTTACGTATGACAAAGTGAAAGAAATGATTCGTCATCAGCAAGAGAAATATCATTGGGAATTCCTCTTTATCGGAGCCAATATCGATGCAGCTAAGGAAGCTGGACAATTGGGCGTTGCTGAACAAGATGCCTGCCAATATGAAGCTTCACCCGTCGGCGTCCAGAAGATGTATGCATCTGTCCATATGAAATTGGCTGAAAAAAGAACATAAAAATAGTATTCGAGCTATGGAGGAGCGATATGCTCCTTCCTTTTCGTCTAGGTATGTTGAACAAAATGAATATTGACCGATATATAGAACGATTTCACTTATTTGGGGTTAGGAGGAGTCGTTTTGTATTCAAGTATCCAGGCAACTCGAACATCAATGCACCATGAATCAAATGTATATGTCCATAAGCGTCTCGGTTCAGCAATGATAGCTGGATTGACAGGCCTGGCCTCGTTCGCCTTCATGCTTTTAGGCTATTATGCGGTCAGCTCCTACGAAATGGCTGATTCAATTGACATCTTGGCTATATCAATCAGCTTTATCCTTGCCTTTCTCACGTTGCCTTTTGGCTTGGCTGCTCTGCATTCGAGTAAGGGGAGAGGGCTTGCTATTGCCGGATTGATTCTGTCCATTCCAGGATTGCTGCTATTTATAATCCCAGTTTGCTATTATATGATTCTCTCTTTCTAAACGAAAACCCTGATGAATGTCATCAGGGTCTTTTGCTGTTTGCCGGCTTTTATTGATTCGCAGGGGGGCTCCGAATGATTCGGAACACCGGATTGGGAAGCTGAGAGGGTTTGAGACATTCGAAGCAGGTTTGCGAATTGTTCGCAACCCTCCTATAATAGAACAATCAATGATGAAGGTAAGGATGTTGAAAATGCTACATGAATATACGATTTCTATGCTGCAGGAGGCTGTCGATGAAGCAATCGAAAAGCTGAATATGCATGGGTACTACAATTCTTATTACGACCAGCCGATTGAGCAATATGCTTCTGACAATGGCTATGGTGTCCAAGAGATTGAGGATGGCACCGTTGACCTGAAGGTGATTATTGAAGAGGAGTCAATACCGGTGGATGTTGAAAAGGAGCAGGCATCCATAGCGGCTATCCTTACGGTTGAAAAGGAAAAGGTACATTATCAGCTGCTTGATACAGTAGAATGGCAGGAGCCATTCCCTATCATTGACCTTCAAAATGGCTGGTTCATTAAACCGGTACAGGAAGAGCAAGTACCGGCAGGCAAAATCATTCATTTTGAGCCTCCGCGTGCTTTTGGTTCAGGTCTTCATGGAACGACACAGGACTGTCTCCGTCTCATTCTCCGTGAAGAGATGAAAGGAATGAGGGTGCTTGATATCGGTACAGGAGCGGGGCTATTAAGTATAGGGGCCGCTCTTTCAGGAGCTTCGGAAATTCAAGCAATCGATATGGAGGATGTTGGTGAAGAGGTTTTATACAATGCCAGGCTGAATGGGGTAGAGTCCAATATCAAGGTGAGCTGTGCGGATGCTCTAAATCCAAAGTTCGGGATTGATGGAACGTTCGACTGGATCTTCATTAATATCGCTGCAAATGAAATTAAGCAATTATTCGCTTTTGTTGATAGACATCTGGCAGCTGGAGGGAGATTAATCCTTTCGGGGATGGTGACGTGGAATGAGGAGGATGCTCTAAAGGTTTACCAAGAAAACGGGTATCAGCTGAAGGAAATTCATCAAACAGATGAATGGGTGACAGCCTATCTCATAAAAAGCCGATAACAATAGGACAGCCTAGCGCTGTCTTATTTTGTTTGGATAGGTGGAGATGTTTCCAGATTTATAATAGAGAAGATGGTCATATAAGCCCTCTAAGTCCCGAGTAAACGACTCTACCTCGAAGCCGCCCTCCTTGCCTGATTCAATCTTCAATAGAATTTGGAATAATAATGATTTCGCCTCACTATCATGCAAGTCATCAACAATCATTTTTAGTCTCTGCAATCGTTTTTCCCCCTTAAAATTTCTTTAGTCTTTCTCCTTAATACCGCAATATAAGACAAAGTAATCATCTTATTGAGGAATTTATTGTAAATATTAAGAGGTTTATTACATAAAATGGAATAAAATTAGGCTTATAGTGTGATATTTGTAAGCTGAATTTTCAGAGGTAATGATATTCTCCTTCACGCTTTCGGCTTCTCCGAATAGACTGAGGTACAAGCAGTCATGATGGATGAAATGATTAAAGGAGCTAAAGCAGATGAGAAAATGGTTGAGTGGATGGTTAATGGGGCTGGCAGTCCTGTTAGCTATACCGACTGAGAATGCCAATGCCCTGGAACCAGAAAGTTCAAACCTCTTCCGGGGAATCGATGTAAGTGAATGGCAGGGAGAGATCGATTTTCGGGAAGTCGCAGATGCAGGTATTGAAATGGTCTATATTAAATCTAGTGAGGGAACAGATTATGTCGATCCTGATTTTGAACGTAATTATGATGGAGCTAAGGATGCCGGGCTCCTTGTTGGATTCTATCATTATGTGACAGCAAGAACCGAATCACAGGCAGAGGCACAAGCACGCTTTTTTGTCTCCACAATCAGCGGCAAGGAATTTGAGGGCAAGCTAGCTATGGATTTTGAGGATTTAACGGGATTGAGCAATGAGGAAATCAATGATATTGCCTTGACCTTTATTCGGGAGACTGTGAGATTATCAGGCAAGGAAGCGGTTGTATATAGCGATGCTTCTAATGCAGCCAGCACATTTAATGATGCCTTAACGGATTATTCTCTATGGATAGCTGAGTATGGGGTGAGTGAGCCAACGGATGGTGTGAGATGGTCATCATGGGCGGGGTGGCAGTATTCAGATTCAGGCAGCGTGGCTGGTATTGACGGAGATGTCGATTTAGACCGATTCAATGACGGGATATTGGTCAGTGACACCAGGGAAGTGGTTAAGCCAGCTGAACGGGAGACGAGGTCTGAGACAATCACCTATACGGTTAAGGCTGGTGACACCTTATCTGAAATTGCACGCAAATATCATACTACAGTAGCTGCGATTGCCAGAGAGAATAATCTCTCCAATCCAGATCTCATCTATGCAGGAGAAAAATTACGCCTGACGATTTATGATGATGACAGGCAGGAAAGGGCGGCGGTGATAATTGATTATACGGTCAGGACTGGAGACACCTTATCAGCAATCGCCCGTAAATATTCCACAACAGCCGCATCAATTGCCAAGGAGAATAATCTCTCCAATCCGGATTTAATCTATCCGGGTGAAAGGCTGCGGATTACGGTAAGAAGCGGGTATGAGACGACGACAGAATATATTGTGCAACGAGGAGATACATTGAGTGAATTGGCGAGAAGATACGGTACGACCGTGGAGAAGATTGCATCGGATAACCAACTTTCTAATCCAAATGTCCTGTATCCAGGGGATACCCTTCGAATCAAAAGTGATGAAGGACAGCAGCCGCCGCGGAAAGAATATTTTCAATATATAGTGAAATTCGGCGATACTTTAACAGAGATTGCCCGCCGATTCCGTACGGCAATTCGTGAGCTTGAGAGGATTAATAATCTCACTAATCCAGAATTGATTTTTCCGAATCAGCGGATTTATGTACCGCGAACATCCTAAAGAAGGTTGAGTATGAAGTGTCCCTGATATAGGGGACGCTTTTTTACGTTTATCTGTTGTCCATTTCGGAAATGGAGAAGGAGACTGTGAAATGGGGGGATATAGATGTTTACACTTAATTGGGGAGACTTAGGCAGAATCATCGTCATTGGTATTTTGGCCTACATTGCCCTTATCGTTATGCTTCGTATTGCTGGCAAGCGAACGTTGACGCAATTAAATGCGTTTGATTTAGTGATTACTGTTTCAATTGGGTCGGTATTTGGGACGGTATTATTAGATAATGCCATTTCGATATTTGATGGAATGACGGCCTTCTTTGTCTTAATTGCCCTGCAGTGGATATTCTCGAAGACAACGACGGAGACGAACAAAATCAGCCATGTCATTAAAGGGGAAGCATCCATTTTATATTTCAGGGGACAGTATTTCCAGGATGTGATGGAGGCTGAACGAATTGAAAAGGAAGAAATTATTCAAGCGGTGCGGATGCAGGGGAAAGAGAGTCTGGATGAAGTAGAAGCTGTCATACTGGAATCGAATGGTCAATTCTCTGTGCTTTCCAAATCAAGCGAAGATGGGAGTTCTACGATTCCAGACTAAATAGACGGTATGATATGCTAATAGTAATTCTAGTGAGATGAGGTTTTGGGCAATGGTCGTGAAGATGGTGCTGATGATTATCCTTACCGTATTGATTTATGGAGCCATATCCTTTTATATATGGCGAAACGGGAGAGCCTGGCTTGAGGTATCTCCGCTTAGAAGGTTTAAAAAAACCTATACGGTCCTGTTTCTTATTCTATCCTTATCCATGTTTATTGGGATGATTCCTCATCTTGGCATCTTTAAATGGGTTGGGGGCTATTGGTTCATCATTGTCGGCTACAGTCTTGTGCTGCTCCCATTCATGAACCTAGCTTATTACTTAGCAAGGAAAAGAGGCCTTATGGTCATGGGCATCATTTACTTTCTCTTCTTTACAGCGGTCATCTCCTATGGCTCCTATCAGGCATTCAGTCCGGTTGTCCGATATGACCAAGTGGAGGTGAATAAAGAGGCTGGACGCGATTCCATTAAGATATTCATGGCCTCTGATACGCACTTAGGCCCAATCGTAGGGAGCGGTCATCTGAAAAAGCTGGCTGCCATGGTGGAGGAGGAGAAACCTGATATCGTACTGATACCTGGTGACATCATTGATGACCAGATTGATACGTTTAATGAGGAGAATATGATTGAGATTTTCCGCGGAATGAAGGCGCCTCTAGGTGTATATGTATCCCCGGGAAATCATGATTATTATGGAAATGATCTTAAAGAGCTTGAAGAAGAGTTTGAGGCTGTCGGCATCCAGATGTTAATGGATGAGACCGTGGAAGTAAAGAATGGTTTTTATCTGGTTGGGCGCAAGGATTTAACCGATGATAATCGTTCTTCCATCAGTGAACTTGTTGAAGGGCTTGACCATTCAAAGCCAATCATCATGCTTGACCACACACCGGTCGAACTGGCACAGGCTGAGGAAAGTGGAGTCGATATTCTTCTCTCTGGTCATACGCACCGTGGACAATTATTCCCGGGCAATTTAATCACGGGTTGGATTTATGAAAATGATTGGGGCTATTTGAAGAAAGGCAATCTTCATTCCTTTGTCTCTTCTGGCTTTGGAACTTGGGGACCTCCGCTTCGTATTGGCACGAGATCTGAGGCGTGGATTATTGAAGTGAATTTTGATTAAGTGAAGCATGCATCTGACGGATGCGTGCTTTTTGTCAATATATGCTAAAATAAAGCTATTCAAATCGGATGACGGAGAGGTTCTCGCTATGCAAATTTCAATCCAAAGGGACTATTTCAAGCAGGCCCTGCAAGAAGTCATGTATGCTGTCTCCAATCGAAACGTGTTACCTATATTGAGCGGAATCAAAGTAATGGCAAATACGGATGGGGTGACCTTAACGGGCGGCAATTCAGATATCATTATTCAGAGGACAATCCCTGCTAGGCTCGATGGTAAACCAATCATGCAAGTATTTAAGGAAGGCAGCGCGGTTGTTCCGGGTAAGTATTTCAGTGAAATGGTGAAAAAGCTCCCAAGCGATATATTCATAGAGGCAGATGAAGAGCTCCATATTACTGTACAATCAGAGGAGATCATCACGACCATGAATGGATACGACCCCGAGGAGTACCCTGCTCTCCCGGAAATGGATAGTGCTAATATCGTGAGAGTGTCTGGAGGAGAATTGGTAGAAATGGTCAAACAAACAGCCTTCGCTGTGGCAAAGGCAGAATCACGGCCCGTTTTGTCAGGTGTCCACATCTCCATTCAGAACGGGAAACTTGCGTTAGCGGCAACGAATGCTCAGCGGCTGGCTTTGCGAAGGGCAAGCGTGGCGGCAGAATGGAAGGGTGCGTGTATTGTGCCGGGCAAAACCTTGTTGGATCTTGCTAAGCTCCTGCAGCATGCACCCGAAGTAAAAATGGCAATCTCTGATAATCATATTCTCTTTCAATCAGACTCCCTCTTGTTATTATCAAGATTGATTGAAGGCAATTACCCGAACATCGAGAATCTATTTCCGAAAGAGGCAATGTGTGTGATTGCTTCCAATAGGAAGGAACTCCTGCTCGGTGTGGACCGTGCCTGCCTGTTTGCAAGTGAGTGGCGTCATAATACCATTTCCCTGGCTGTTAAGAACGGCGCACAGCTGAGGATTTCCTCCAAATCAACTGCAGTCGGAAAGATTGAAGAGGTGCAGACGGTTGAGTGGGTTGATGGGGAAGAGGAGCTGGAGATTATGCTTGACGGCCGCTACCTGCTCGATGCGCTTAAATCAATCAAGGAGGACAAGGTTGTCCTAAGCTTTCACGGTTTAATCAGACCCGTGCTTGTCCAGCCATTCGGCGTTGAAGAGCACCTGCATCTGATATCCCCTGTACGATCGTAAAATAAGATAGATTAAGAGGATGCCAGTCTTAGGACTGGTTTTTTGTTTGTATTGTTGTATCCGAGTCTCATTTGACAAGACGTATCGTCTATGCCGCCAAAAGAAGGGCTTTTTTAATGTAGACAGGGTATTTCGTTCAAAAAGGCTATCTGCTTGTCTGTTTTATACGTTTAGAGACAAATAGGAATTCAATGGTCATGAGCAACAGTCTGCTTTCAGGGTTTTAAGGGTAAATTCCACATGGTTAAAGGCGTAATGATCAGTTTTATGGGCGAAGACAAGGACTTTCAGGGCGAGATAGAGTCACTTAAGGGCGAACAAGGAATTTTCAAGGCGGAAAAAGTAGAATATGGGCGATTGAAGAGAACGATGGGCGGTAATTTTTGCTTAGGGCGGAATATTCGAGGCAAGGGGGAAAAAAACATTAGGAACGACTTCTAATAGTAAAGGGTCTAAACAAGGTCTCCTGCTTTACAAACTCATCCATCACAGGTGCTATCTTTTTGTTTTAGAAGATTTTGAGAATATAATAATACCAAAGGAATCAACATGATCTTGAACAAGCAAGGGGTGGAACCTGAGATGCTTCAATTAGTCCCAGCTATGCTGGAAAAAGTAGGAATTATCGTGATTGTTGCCTTCCTATTATCGAAGATTCATTCGTTCCGGCAAATTGTACAGGAAGACCATAATAAGTATGTAAAGCTCAGATTGATTGTGTTGTTCGGTGCATTTGGCATCATTAGCAATTATACCGGTATAGAGGTTTATGGACATTCCATTGAACAAAATCGATGGTTGTCAGAGATTGGGGCAGAAAGTGCTATTGCAAATACACGGGTGATGGGTGTAGTGATCGGCGGGCTTCTTGGGGGGCCTGTCGTCGGGATTGGAGCCGGCCTGATAGCCGGTGTGCACCGCTATTCCTTAGGTGGCTTCACAGCTCTTTCCTGTGCGATTTCAACAGTTGTTGCAGGGGTTATTGCGGGCTATATCGGACGGCAGCGAAAGGAGCTGTCCAAGCCGGTGACAGCCGGATTTGCAGTTGTGGTCGGCATGACTTTGGAGGCGCTGCAGATGCTCATTATTCTTCTTGTTTCAAAGCCGGTTGAACATGCCTGGGACTTGGTCAGCTATATCAGCATCCCAATGATTTGCATTAATGGACTTGGAACATTATTGTTCATGTTTATCGTGCAGTCCATTAAGCGAGATGATGAGATGGGGCGTGCTATCCAGGTTAATCAGTCGTTTGATATTGCCGATCAAACGCTCCCTTATTTCCGTCAAGGTCTGACCCAGCATTCTGCTGAGGAAATTGCGAAGATCATGCTGCGGCTGACGAATGCGGATGCCGTATCAATAACGAATACAGAGCTGGTGCTTGCCCATGTTGGAGCGGCATCTGACCATCATGCGGCAAATCTGCGGCCTGAAACAGGCTTGACGAGAAGAGTGCTGGAGACAGGGAAGGTATCGGTTGCACGAACGAGAGAGGCCATCTATTGCGGCCATAAGGATTGTTCATTAAGAGCGGCAATTGTCATGCCGCTTAAGGTGAAGGAAAAAGTCGCTGGTACGCTGAAAATGTATTATACCGAACCGGCAAAGCTTGATAAGGTACAGGAGATGCTGGCCGAGGGACTGGCCAATCTCTTCTCCGCTCAGCTGGAGTTGGCGGAGGCAGAGAAGCAGACAAAGTTATTGAAGGATGCGGAAATCAAGGCATTACAAGCCCAGATCCATCCCCATTTCTTATTTAACAGCATGAACACGATATCTGCCTTATGCCGTACGAATCCCGAGAAGGCAAGGGAGCTATTGCTTCAGTTAAGTGCCTTCTTCAGGGGCAACTTACAGGGGGCAAGGCAAATGCTGATTCCGCTTGAAAAAGAGCTGGAAACCGTGAAGGCCTATATTAACTTAGAGCAAACAAGATTTCCGGATAGGTATGATATTCAGTTTGATGTTGATCAAGGATTATTAAAATCGTATATTCCCCCCTTTACCTTACAGCCGCTAGTCGAGAATGCCATCCATTACGGCCCAAAGGGGAAAAAGAAAAAATGCCTTATTCAAGTAAGTGTCTATATGGAGGATGGCTGCTTAAGAATAGAGGTGCAGGATAATGGAGCAGGAATTCCAAAAGAGCGGCTTGCTACTCTTGGAAATCAGGTTGTTGAATCTAAGGGTGGAAATGGGACAGCTCTCTTTAATATTCGTGAGCGGTTAAAGGGAATCTACAATGGACAAGGCGAGCTCTTCATTGAGAGCGAAGTGGATAAAGGCACAAAGGCAGTGCTTGTGATGCCGTGTAATTTTAAAGGAGTTGAAGAACAGCATGCTGCGAGTATATATCGTTGATGATGAGCCTTTGGCAAGAGATGAACTGAAATATTTGATTCTTCGCAGTAAAGAGGCCGAAATTGCTGGGGAGAGTGATTGTGTGGACCACGCACTGGCGGATATTCATATTCTAAAGCCGGACTTGGTTTTCCTAGATATAGAACTGGCTGATGAGAATGGACTGAGCATTGCCAAAAAGCTAGGTGAGCTTGATCCAGCCCCTGCACTTATCTTCGCGACTGCCTATGATGAATATGCGCTTCAGGCCTTTGATCTAAATGCGGTTGATTATATTTTGAAGCCATTTGAGGAAGAACGGATATGTAAGGCGATTGAGAAGGTTAAGAAATCAAAGGGCATTGGATTGGAGCAGCAGCGAACCACTGTTCAGCCTATCCGTGAAGTAAAGGGCAAGATTCCAGTGCTGATAGATGAACGCATCGTACTGCTGAACTGCCGTGATATTCTCTTCTTAGAATCAAGAGATGGGAAATGCATCATTAAGACAAAGGATATGGAATACAGGGTCAGTGATGCACTCGTCATGATTGAGAAGAAAATCAATGAAGGGGCATTTCTTCGTGTTCACAGAAGCTATATTGTCAATTTGGATCAAATCACTGAGATTGAGCCATGGTTTAATTCCACCTATAACTTGACCATGGAGGATGGTTCAAAGGTTCCGGTCAGCAGGACATATGTGAAAGAGTTGAAAATGCTCGTCGGTTTTTAAGAAATTGTGCTTTTCAAGTGTCGAATTTTGCAACTCATCCCTCCCTTTTTGTAAATCAGCTTGAAAATGAAATGTAAGCATTTTCATTCGCTAAAATAAAGGCAGATAACAACAAAGGGGGAGCTAAAATGAATGCGATTACAATTGTTGTAGGTGCTATCTGTATCTTAATGATTGCCTACAGGCTATATGGAACATTCATGGCCGCTAAAGTATTAAAATTGGATGATTCAAATCCTACTCCGGCACAGAAATTAGAGGATGGACAAGATTATGTGCCGACAAATAAATGGGTGGTTTTCGGCCATCACTTTGCGGCAATCGCTGCAGCAGGTCCGCTTGTCGGGCCCATCTTGGCAGCACAATTCGGTTATCTGCCGGGGTTAATTTGGCTATTAGTTGGTGCGGTTATTGGGGGAGCTGTCCATGATATGGTCGTCCTTTTCGCCTCTATGCGGAGGGATGGTAAATCCCTTTCTGAAGTAGCCAAAGAAGAACTTGGCCCAGTCGCTGGATTCTGTACAGGGCTTGCCATGCTCTTCATCATCACGATTACAATGGCTGGTTTATCAATGGTTGTCCTTGGTGCGCTTGAGCGGAACCCATGGGGAACATTTGCAGTCGGCATCACAATTCCAATCGCGATGGGTGTTGGTCTGTATCATAAGAGAACAGGGAATTTGAAGCTTGCCACAACAGTCGGATTTATTCTAATCATGCTGGCAATCGTGCTTGGACCGAATATTCAAGGCACGTGGTTCGGCGATTTATTGACGCTTGAGAAGAGTACACTAGCTATTATACTTCCTATCTATGCTTTCTTCGCAGCGGCACTGCCGGTCTGGTTATTGCTGGCACCGCGTGATTATTTAAGTACATTTATGAAAATCGGCGTTTTCGCAGCACTTATTGTCGGGGTCTTCATTGTTAACCCAGAAGTCCAATTCCCAGCCTTTACAGAGTTCATTAACGGCGGAGGTCCGGTTGTCGCAGGACCTGTATGGCCGTTCATTTCCATCACGATTGCCTGCGGTGCCATTTCCGGGTTCCATGCCTTCGTTGGCTCCGGTACAACACCGAAAATGGTCAATCGCTGGAAGGATATTAAAGGGGTCGCCTTTGGTGCGATGCTTGTTGAATGTTTAGTAGCGATTATGGCCCTGATTGCAGCGATTTCCCTGCAGCCAGGAGATTACTTTGCGATTAACTCAACGCCTGAGCAATATGAAAAATTGAATATGGAGCCAGTTCATTTGGAACGATTAAGTGAGGATGTCGGAATGGACCTTGAAGGCCGTACAGGCGGAGCGGTAACACTTGCTGTTGGGATGACAGAGATCTTTACGAATGTACCATTCTTTAAGAACTTAGCTTCCTACTTCTATCAGTTTGTTATTCTCTTTGAGGCCGTGTTTATACTGACCGCGATTGACTCAGGGACAAGGGTAGCCAGATACTTAATTCAAGACTTCTTCGGTGAATTCTATAAACCGCTGAAACGAACTGATTCTCTCTGGGCGAATATATTTGCCAGTGCGCTCGCCTGCTTTGTTTGGGGGTACCTCCTGTTCTCAGGAGATATCAGCTCCGTATGGGCCCTGTTTGGAGTATCAAACCAATTGATGGCCTCCATCGGTCTGATTGTCGGTGCGACGGTTATCCTGAAGATTGCGGACAAACGCTGGTATATGCTTACATGTCTAGTACCGCTCGCTTACTTGTATGTGACGGTTAATGTGGCCGGTTATTGGATGATTACCAATGTATATATGAACGCAGAAAGTGCAGGCTATAATATCTTGAATGGGGTTCTATCCATTATCATGCTTATCCTCGGATTCGTTATTTTGGTAGCGTCCATTAAGAAATGGCTTGAAATGATGAAATTGCCACAGGCAGAGCTTGTTGCAAAATCAGCTAAAGAACTTGTCTGATTGCCTGAGCCCAGGGGCTGTTGTCCCTGGGCTTTTTATGTATGATCTGCTTTTATCTTATCGGACATTTGGTAAAAATTTAAATTATTGTTGATATTTAGAAAATTATGTTTATAATAATAGTTAATCGAATAAACAGGTAGGAGAATATGAGAAGATGCCTAAAATGAAAGCCTTTACAAAAGGCTGTCATTCGGCATGTTCTCTTTTTTCTTGCCTATTCGGCTAAGAAGAAAAAGGGGGATGAAGACAAGTGAGGAAATATCATTGGAGCAAGCCGTTGCTCGCTCTTGGCTTAATTGGCGGAATACTGGCTGGCTGTGCAGGAGAGGAAAGCTCAGGAGGATCTGGCGGTGGAGCTGACGGACCGGGGAAAATAACGTTGTATTCACCGGAAACACCAGACTTTACAAAGGAGCTTGCCTCTAAGTTTGAAGAGATCAAAGGCGGCAAGGTGGACGTTCAGTATGCAGGAACGAATATATTAGTTAATCGGATGATGGCCGAGAAGGATAATCCGCAAGGGGATGCTTGGTATGGGGGCGGAGGCATTCTGACATTTGAGGCCAATGCTGACAAAGGTATTATTGGTGCATATGTGCCAAAGGAGGCCGAGGATTGGGATGTAGTTGAAGACGGTATCAAGCTAAAGCATGAGGATGACAAGTATGTCGGGGTGGAAGTATTCGTGCTTGGCTTTGCTTATAATACCGAGCTGGTGAAAGAGGAAGAAGCGCCAAAAACATGGGATGACCTGCTAGACCCTAAATGGAAGGGGAAAATTCAATTTGCGAACCCTGCTGCATCTGGAACCTCGACCTTAATGGTGCTGAATCAAATGATGCAGCGCGGGGAATCAGAGGGCTGGGCGTATATGGAGAAGTTAGTGGAACAGGCGAATTCCATGCCTGACTCCGGTTCTGCCCCTACAAAGGCTGTAGCAATGGGGGAAGCCCATATCGCTGTTGGATTTGATTTCATGGCCTATGAGGCAAAAGCAAAGGGCGAAACAGTCGATTTCGTTGTACCTGATAAAACACCAATCCTCGTCAATCCAATTTCAATGGTGGAAGGGGCGCCAAATGAAAAGGGAGCGAAGGAATTCATTGATTTTATGCTATCAAAAGATGCCCAGCAAATACTGGCTGATTGGTATCATATTCCGATTAACCCGGATGTCGAGTCCAAAACACCATTGACCTTGGAGAATGTAAAATCGCATGCGGTCGACCTGGACATTGATTGGGTGAACAAAAACTATGACAAGGTCAGAAATGAATGGAAAGAGAAATTCCAGTAAGGAAGAAGGGGCGATATTCATGGGTTCCGTTACAGTCGACCAGTTAAATAAAGAATTTTCCGGAGTGAAAGCATTGAATAACGTCAATCTAGAGATTAAGGAGGGCGAATTTTTCGCCCTTCTTGGTCCATCCGGATGCGGTAAAACAACGACAATGCGATGTATTGCAGGCTTTGAGGAGCCTACATCAGGTGTCATCAGAATTGGAGAGGAGAAGGTTAATCATATCCCTCCGAACAAACGGAATTGCGGGATGGTATTTCAAAGCTATGCACTTTTCCCTCATATGAATGTTTTTGAAAATGTAGCATACAGCCTCAATATTAAACAATTGAATGAGAAGAATGTACTCGCCAAGATGGGAGTCTATGCCCGCTTGCTTAACCGGCGGCTGGGGCGTATGCCGAAGGAAATGGAACGGAAGGTCATGGAGATATTGGAGTATATGGAGCTTGAGCCATATGCCGACAGGCTGACGAGTGAGCTTTCAGGCGGACAGCAGCAGCGTGTCGCCTTAGGCCGTGCCCTTGTGATGGAGCCGGCAGTATTGTTAATGGATGAGCCGCTGTCCAATCTCGATCAGAAGCTCCGTCATTCGATGAGAAATACGATTAGAAGGATTCAACAGGACTTGGGAATTACCACCATTTTCGTTACGCATGATCAGGAGGAAGCGATGAGCATGGCTGACCGCGTGGCGGTTATGAATAATGGGGAGGTCAAGCAAATCGGAAGGCCTACTGACCTGTACAGTCATCCATCAAGCCCTTTCATTGCTAATTTTGTGGGTACCTCTAATATGTTAAATGTGCAATCAATTGAACGTGTAGGGGCGTATTCCATCATTAAAGGGGAAGGATTCGCCCTAAAAACGAATCATCAAAGCAAAGAGAAAGGCACAGTGATTATTCGTCCTGAAAGCATACAAATTCATCATGCCGATACAGAAATGAATCCGGAATTGATGAATATACTAGAAGGAGAAATTTTGATTTCTACCTATTTAGGCTCTATTGTCCGTTATGAGGTTAAGGCAGCGGGTCATACATTGATTGTGGATGCTACCTATGCCTCT
Organism: Pradoshia sp.; assembly: GCF_051873915.1. Classification (NCBI taxonomy): domain Bacteria; kingdom Bacillati; phylum Bacillota; class Bacilli; order Caryophanales; family Bacillaceae; genus Pradoshia; species Pradoshia sp. Next base: position 11,466 of record NZ_JBJEFJ010000156.1, on the reverse strand, counting down.
GGAGAGAGTATTTTGAAACCAGGAACGAAGGTTAAGCTCGCCATTGAGCCTGAAAGGGTGCTGGTCATATGAAGAAAGGGAAAAGAGCATTCAATGGTCTGACACTCGTCAAAGTCCTTATTTATTTGTTTTTTGGCTTATTCCTGATCTTGCCGCTCTTATCCGTCTTTTTGGTCAGCTTCACTGGTCAGCCTGTAAATTTATTGGGCTCCATAACAGATCCGGCCATTCTGAACTCAACCATTGAGAAGTTTAAAGGGGCTTCATTTGATGCGTACGAGTCCATTATTACGAGCAAGGGCTATTTTAATAGTCTTATAAACAGCTTGCAGCTTGCCATTACCGTAGCTGTACTGGTCATTGTTCTTTGCGTGCCCATTGCTTATGGAATCGCTAGAACGACCATGCCCTTTAAGAAGACGATATCTGCCCTATGCACGATTCCATTAATTGTGCCGACCTTTATTTCAGCCTATGCCTTTATTCTCATGTTCGGGAGATCGGGGTGGATAACGGCCATTTATCAAAAGCTTGGCGGAGAAGGGATGCTGATCGATCCATATTCCATGGCTGGAATCGTGATTGTACAGGTGTTTTTCTTCTTTCCATATGCTCTATGGCCAATGGTTGCTGCCTTTAAGGTGAGTGATATCACGCTTGAGGAGGCATCACTTAATCTAGGAGCTAAAAACTGGTTCACTTTCGCATTTGTGACATTTCCACTTGCCCTTCCAGGTATTATATCAAGTGCATTATTAATCTTTACGGTAAGTTTCTCTGACTTTGGGACACCAATCATTCTTGCCCCAAAAGCACTTAATTTGCTAGTTGTCGAGGCTTACCGTGAAATTGCAGGATTTTATAATTGGGGCGGTGCGGCGATATTAACAGTCGTAATGGTTCTCGTTGCAGCCTTTTTCTTCTGGCTGCAGTCCTTATCGACAAAAGGCCGCAATTACGGATCTGTTTCCGGTAAACCTAAAATGCAAAGATTGAATAATCATAAAGGATTAACAAGATTCTTATCCACTTACAGTTTTCTTATTGTTTTAGTTCCTTTTCTTGCGATGGTCTCCATTGTCATTCAATCCTTTGCAACAACTTGGGGGAAGGACTTCCTGCCAAGCGGCTATACAATAAAGCATTATCAAACCATCTTTACGAGCTCGCTTGGAAATATCCAAAACAGTTTAATTCTCGCCTTTGGAGCCTTAGTATTAAGTGTCGTAATTGCGACCTTTATCTCTTATTTTGTTGTCCGGCAAAATGCTTCGAAGCTGGATTTTGTGACAAATATTCCGTTGATAGTTCCGGGAATTGCGTTTGGGATTGCCTTGATTCAAACCTTTAACACAGCCCCCCTGCAATTAACCGGTACCGCTCTTTTATTGATTGTTGCCTATACGATTAGAAGATTGCCCTATATGATTCGATCGACAATGGGAACAATGAGAGCTATTAAGCAGGATATTGAGGAAGCGGCTATTAATCTTGGAGCAACACCGCTGACTGCTGCCATTACCATCATTGGTCCATTAATGCTTCCAGGGATAGCGGCAGGATCATTGCTCGTCTTCATTACGGTTATTAAGGAAACGTCTATCTCCATTCTCATAGCACCTGCAGAATGGGCGCCAATGAGTCTGGCAATCTTTCAAAATATCCTTCGGGGCGAGTATTATACAGCAGCTGCCATGTCTGTCATTCTAGTCATCTTAGTCTTGATTCTGCAGGCAGCGGCCAACCGTATATCAAAAAATGATTGAATGATCTGGAGGAGAAGGATGAGAGGATATATATTTGATTTGGATGGTACGGTATATCTGGGGGATGAGCTGATTGACGGGGCGAAGGAGGCTATTGCGGAGCTCCAAAGCCGCGGGGATCAAGTTGTGTTCTTGACCAATAAATCGATTGCCACTCGGATGCAGTATGTTGAGAAGCTGCGTAAGCTAGGGATTCCCGCTGAGCTTGATCAAGTGATTAATTCCAACTTTATTACAGCTAAGTATTTAAAGAGTATGATGCAAGAACAAGAGGCTGTGCTTGTTATTGGGGAAAAACCCTTGGTGGATGAACTCACTGAGATGGGAATCCAGATAACGGAGAATGAGAAGGAGGCCCGCTATGTTGTCATCGGCTGGGACCGTCAGTTCAACTATGAAAAAATCAACAAAGCCTATCAGGCTTGGCTGAATAAGGCGAAAATTATTGCGACAAATCCAGATCGTACCTGTCCGGTGGATGGCGGTGAAATACCAGATTGCGGTGCGATGATTGGGGCTCTTGAAGGAGCAACGGGACAGCCCATAGATTCCATAACAGGAAAGCCATCCCGGCTCATGGCTGAATTTGTCGTTACCGATGTTCTGATGATGAACCCATCTGACTGTTTTATGATTGGGGACCGTCTGGAAACAGATATTAAGATGGGGAATGAGTTTGGCTTGAAATCAGTACTTGTCTTGACTGGAATTACCACAAGAGAAATGCTCGGAGCTGCCTCTTTCTCTCCAGCCTATGTGGTAGACAGCATCAAGCAGGTTCCGGCTTTATAAATCAAATTGCCACATGGCAGGATTTCCTGAAGATACAGCGAGAGCACCTGCTTTTAGAGCCGCTAGAATTTCTGATTCCTCGCTGATCAATCCACCGACGATCAGCGGGAGTCTTATTTTGCGAGAGAGATCATCAATGATTTTGGGCATTAATCCAGGCAGGACTTCCACCGCATCCGGCTTGCAGGCATGAATATTCTCGATGCCTTTTTGTACAGCAGCGCGGTCAATTAAGAAAATACGCTGTATGGTCATTAGGCCCTCTTCTTTTGCTAATTTGACAACATTGCTTTTCGTTGTGATAATCCCAGTCGGCTTCCATACTTGAGCAATAAATTGAAGAGCGCTTTTCGTATTGGAGAGTCCCTCGATGAAATCTAAATGAATGAATACATACATTCCACTGGATTTCAATTCAGAAATAATTCCTTGCATATTCATTAGATTGCCAGTTAGTAAAAAAGCGATATTTGCTCGGCTGTCTATGGCCTTTTGAATATCCTCTTTTTCTTTAATGCTTGCAATCAATTGTGATTCAACCATGTCTACTATTCTCATTGGTCATCCCCCTGTGCAGTTTTTGTAAATTTTAACATACTATTGATTGAATTGGAGAAAGAGGGAGAATTCCAGCATATAGGATATGATTGAAGCGAAATTTGTTACAATAGAAGAAAGGCTTGTCTCTGTATGTGCAAATAGCCGACAGGGGCTTTTTTATTTCAATGATAAAGGCGGATAGACATTTGACAATTTATTTATATACGTATGCGTGCAGTCCAGAGGAAGAACCGCTGTGCCAGATGGAAATGCGTTCACTCTTCGGGTGTGAAGCAGGTCCATATGTAATCTTGAGCAAGAAGAAAATCGAACCAGAGAGAAGTCCTTTTATCCGGGAGCGGATTGAGGTCATGTTTGAAGGGGATACGTATCATTCCCTTGCCGAGCAAGCAAAGAATCTGGTAATCGGAGAAGAGACATTTAAGGTATTGCTCATCAAAGATAATGATTTAGAAGAGAGGCTTTCTTTGCAGAAGAGACGGAGCATAGAGAGGGAGATTGGTCTGTCTATTCAGGGGGTCGCCGAATTAGAGCATCCAACTCATCTATTTGCCGTTATTCCATATAAAGGAGTCTGGTACTTCGGCCGCTACAAAAAGGGGGAGGCGGTATGGCTAAAGCATCAGCAAAAGCCAAGAGAATATTCAACAGCGCTCAGCACAAGGATGGCGAGAGCGGTCGTGAATATCGCCGTTCCAAAGGTGGAAGGTACGAAGGTCATTGATCCATGCTGTGGAATTGGGACGGTTTTGATTGAGGCTCTTTCGATGGGAATGGATATAACGGGAAGGGATATCAAGCCATTACCAGCGATAGGGGCAAGAGAGAATATCGCTTATTTCGGTTATGAATGTGACGTAAGGAAAGGGCCAATCGAGGAAGTGACTGAGCATTATGATTCAGCAATCATTGATTTGCCCTATAATTTATGTCATACCGCCTCACCAGAGGAGCAGCTATCAATATTAATTCATGCCAACCGAATTGCTGACAGGATTGTGGTTGTGACCGGTGAACCGATTGATGCCATGATTGAACAGGCAGGCCTGATTATCATGGATCGATGTGAAGCCAAGAAACCTGGTTTTACGCGTGAAATTCTCTTATGCAGGAGTTCCAATATTCCAGCAGTTTGAGAGATAGCTGATAGAAAATGGGGGATGGATGTGAAGAAGCTGAAGGGGAAAAGGATTGCCGTATTGGCATCTAGAAAAGTCGAGGAAATGAGCGCCATCATTCGTAATTTGGGAGGTGAGCCCGTGGTTAGGCCAGCCCAAGGGACGGTCTATCTTGATCATTCACAGTTAAAGGATGATATCGTCCGTTTGCTCAATCATCAATATGAATGGGTCATATTCACCACTGGAATTGGGGTGGATACTTTATATAAAGCAGCTTGTGAGCTTGAGCAGGGAAATGCCTTTATAGAGGTTTTAGGCAAAATGAACATAGCTGCAAGAGGATACAAGACGGTCAATATGCTGAAAAAACTTGGTCTCCGTCCAATTGTTCGCGATGATGATGGCAGTACAAAGGGGCTCGTGCGAATGATGGAGGAGCATTCCTTGGAGGGATGCCGCACCGCCTTACAGCTTCACGGCGATCCGGCACCGCTTTTGATTGAATGGCTTGAAAAGGAGAAGGCACAATATAAAGAAATTCTGCCTTATCTCCATACTCCGCCGGAAACAGATGTGATGGAGCAATTGCTAGGTGAGCTGCTTCAAGATGTGTATGATGCCGCCTTCTTCACGAGTACTCCGCAGGTTCGTCATCTTATGATGTATGCAGATGAGAAGGGGCATGGAGAGGAATTAAGGAAAGCCTTTGAATCAAAGGTTCTGGCACTTGCTGTCGGGAAGGTAACTGCCCAAGCACTGCACGAGGCTGGTATTGAGAGGGTCGTCTTTCCGCAGAATGAAAGGATGGGCAGTGCCATCGTCGAATTAGGAAACTATTATCATAGCAAAAAGGACATCTGAGCTTAACCTCAGATGTCCTTTTATTATTTATTACCAATCCCATACTAAGACAAACAGGGATCCGAAGATTGTTACAATCGCAACGAATAATGCGTATAGAATATTCGTATACAATGTTCCTTTTTCTTTGGACTCGCCAATATGCATGAACAAGAAGAGCTGCAAGCTGGCTTGAAGTCCTGCGGTTACGAGCAGGATCGTCATTTTGACTCCGAATGATACATCTAGGTAAAGAACCATTAATGCAGCTATGGTCAGAGCGATTGATGACAAGAATCCGAGTACATGCTCTTTAGGAAATAACTTTGCCATATTACATCAGTCCTTTCAAGTAGACGAAGCTGAAGATGAAAATCCAGACGACATCTAAGAAATGCCAATAAAGGGAGAAGATAAAGGATTTATTGGCTGTATGTGTATTAAGACCATGTTTCTTCACTTGAAGCAAGATGGCAAGTCCCCAGAAGAAGCCAAATGTAACGTGGGCTCCGTGAGTTCCAAGCAGTGTCAATAAGGCAGATGTGAATCCGCTTGTTGTGATTGCTGCCCCTTCATGTACATAGTGGAAGAATTCATATATCTCAATACCTAAGAAGGCAAGACCAAGTGCAAGTGTGATAACCATAAAGGTCATCATGGCTTTTTTCATACCCATACGCATCGCATGAATCGCGATACCAATTGTAAAGCTTGATGTTAATAGGAGGAATGTTTCCCATAACACGCCGGAGATCTTAAAGATTTCCTCACCAGTCGGACCGTTGCCTGTTCCATTTTCCAAAACGAAATAGACGGTAAATAAGGTGGCGAAGAGAACAATTTCAGCTCCGAGGAAAATCCAGAAACCTAAGATTTTCAGCTGGTTTTCCTCTGTTCTATATTCTAATGGCTGTGAGGCATCTAGCTTCATTTTGTTTCACCTCGCAATTTCTTTTCTTCAGCTTCTAATTCTTTCACAGAGATATGGAATCCATGATCATTGCTGAATGAACGTGCAAACAGCAGGTAGAAGATTGGAATCATGGCGATAATGGCCGGAATCCACCAGCTGAATACCATAAAGAATCCCCAGAAGAAGAAGGCAATCGCCATCCAGAATGGCATAAAGCTTGAGTTAGGCATATGAATTTCTTCTAATTTACCTTTGAAAATCTTATGTTTACCCAGTTTTTCATCCCATAAAGTATCTACAGAACTCACTTCAGGTGTGATCGCGAAATTGTAGGATGGGACAGGTGTATGTGTAGCCCATTCCAATGTACGTGCATCCCATGGATCATTATTGCCATTCAAGCGCGGTGCATAGCGGAAGCTCCAGTAAATATTGTAAACCAAGAGAATGAACCCAATCGCTAAACCGACAGACCCAATTGACGCAAGCAGATTTAACGGTCCAAAGCCGCTTTCCTCAGAATACGTATACATACGACGGTTCATCCCTTTAAGACCGAGTGCAAATAAAGGCAGGAAGGTCACGTTAAAGGAGATGGCAATCCACCAGAATGCGCGTTTTCCTTGTTTTTCATTAAGCATGAAGCCGAAAATCTTTGGCCACCAGTAATAGAAACCAGCTAGAACACCGAAGACGGTACCAGGAATCAATACATAGTGGAAGTGGGCAACTAGGAACATCGTGTTATGGTATTGGTAATCCGCACTTGCCATTGCAAGCATGACCCCTGTAATACCGCCGAATGTAAAGATTGGAATGAATCCTAGTGCATACATCATTGGTGTTGTAAATTGGATTTTCCCTTTGTACATCGTTAAGAGCCAGTTAAAGATCTTAACCCCTGTCGGTACAGCAATCAGCATCGTTGTAATGGAGAAGAAGCTGTTAGAGAGAGCTCCTTGACCCATTGTATAGAAGTGATGGACCCAGACAAGGAATGATAGAGCTGAGATGGCAAGCATACTTGCAACCATTGATTTATAGCCAAACAAATTCTTCTTAGAGAAGGTTGAAATAACTTCACTGAATATACCGAATGCAGGCAGGATAACGATATATACTTCTGGATGTCCCCAAACCCAGAACAGGTTGGCCCAGAGCATATCCATACCGCCGTCAGTCATAGAGAAGAAATGTGTGCCGAACAAGCGGTCTAATGTCATTAACGCAAGCGCGACTGTTAATACAGGGAATGCGAAAACGATGATGATGTTGGTAATTAAGATAGACCAAGTGAACATTGGCATTTTCCAAAGTGTCATGCCAGGTGCACGCATTTTTAGGATGGTGACGATGAAGTTAATCCCTGTCATCAATGTACCAATCCCGGCAATCTGAATCGCGATTGCGTAATAGTTGTTACCGACGGATTCACTGAATTCCGTACTTGCCAGCGGGAAGTACGCTGACCATCCAGCATCCGGAGAACCTCCGATAACGAATGAAATATTGAAAAGCATGGCTCCGGCAAAGAATAACCAGAAGCTGACAGCATTCAAATACGGGAACGCTACATCACGGGCACCGATTTGAAGCGGTATGACAATATTCATTAAACCGATGATAAAAGGCATCGCCATGAACAAAATCATGATAACGCCGTGAGTTGTAAAGACCTCGTTGTAATGCTGGGCATCTAAGAAGCCGTTCTCAGGCATAGCGAGCTGCCCGCGCATCATTAATCCGTCAATCCCTCCGCGGAATAACATCAGGAGGGCGGCAATAATATACATAATCCCAATTCGTTTATGATCAACGGTTGTCAGCCATTCATCTCTTAGCCAACGCCATTTCTTAAAATAGGTCAGACCCACAACAATGGCCATCGATACAGCGACAATACTGACCATGGCTCCATAAATTAACGGGTCCCCAAGAACAAAAAATTCATCCCATTTCACGTTTGTTTAGCTCCTTTCGTATAGGTGTTAGTGGTTTTCATGATGCTCTGATTGCTCAGAATCCTTATCGAATTGATTTTCCTGATCAGGGTCCTCGTTTGATGGAGCCTTTTCAGCGCCGTGGTTATGTCCCTCAGGCGGCGGGCTGAACTCCAAGTGAGTGGAAGAATAGCTTTGGCGGCCGACATAAGCTGTGTCTAAAAGCTCGTCGAACTTCTCTTCTGTCAGTTCAGGCTCATTTGCTTGAACTTGCTCTACCCATTCTTCAAACTCTTCATTAGACATTGAGAGTGCTTCAAATTCCATATGGGCAGTTCCTTGTCCGCTGAAGTTTGCATTACGTCCCATCATGGACATTTCGTTATCGGCTACGAAATTAAGCTTCGTGACCATGTCAGACATCGCATATTTTTGTCCGCCTAATTGCGGAATCCAGAAGCTGGTAATCGGTCCGTAGGAATACAGACGGAATTCTACGACTCTATCAGTTGGGATATTGACGTAGTTAACGGTTTCGATATCCTGTTCAGGATAGCTGAAATGCCATTTCCAGTTGGAGGAGGAAGCATAAATAACGAGAGGTTCTTGATCCTCATAGCCCTTCGGCGTGCTCTCAACCTCGAAAGTGGATACGACTGTCACGTAACCAAGAATAGAGACAATGATAATTGGAATAGCTGTCCATATGATTTCAAGTGTTTTGCTGCCTTCCATATGCGGAGGCACATAATCTTTAGGAGCTTTGGAAGCTCTATATTTCACTAGCATGAAGATATACAGCACATAAACGACAATCATAACGCCAGCCAGCATCAGGATGGAAAAGATAATCGTATCTGACTGAGTTTTGGCTACTGGTCCGTTAGTGTCGAACACAACCCAGTCACATCCGGCTAACAGAAGAATCGATGCCAGCATGGACCCTAAAAGTCCTAACTTTTTTTTCATAATGTTCCCCTTCCGTAAGTAGTGTAAGTTAGCTAAATATAAGCTGGGAATAGAAAAAGAATAGACAAGTAGATTTTAAAAAACCAACCATATATGTAGCTATTTAGATGAATTACATTCTTTTACCATACCCCAATTTTCAATATAATAACTGTATTTCCAAATTACAAATATATGTATCTGAAAGAGGCAAATGTTTTTATCATATTTGACAAAGTTGTGAACTCATTAACAGGAACTTATAATAATGGATTTTTATGTAAAATATGTGGCTAATTAGTGAATAAAACGCGTGGTTATCAGTTATTTATCAAGTGAGGACGGAGTTGTTCAATTATTGTTTTTCATTCTGACAAGAGTCCTTCTGCTAGAGTTATTCTGTTGTAGATAGTGTTAATAAAGGACATAGAAAAAGGTTTTAAAAAGTATATCGATAAAATAAATGATTAAACGCTAGTCCTATATATATAGGAAGAAAGGTCAATGTGCTGCTAAAATATTTGGAAAAAAATGTAGGAAATGCTCAGGTGATAGAATGGGAGCCGCTATATACTAGAGTGGAAGTTTATGATTGTTTGGAGGGATGAGAAGGAATGAAGAAAGTTATTGTTTTACTTATTGTAAGCGTTTTCTTTTCTCTAGGGGCTATTACATCGGCAAATGCGGCTATGGGTAAGCAGAAACCGCAAAAGGTGACGAATGTAGCCCATAGAGGAGCTTCCGGGTATGCTCCAGAACATACGATTACTTCTTATAAGCTTGGGGATAAGATGGATGGCGATTATATCGAAATTGATCTCCAAATGACAAAGGATGGCCAATTAATTGCAATGCATGATGAAACCTTAGACAGGACAACAAATGGAACAGGGTTTGTTAAAGATTATACGATAAGGGAAATTAAGAAGCTTGATGCTGGCAGCTGGTTTAATGAAAAATATCCCGAATATGCGCGTGAAGAATATGTTGGTTTACAGGTCCCTACTTTAGAAGAAGTCTTTAAAAAGCTGGGTAAGCATAAAAAGTATTATATTGAAACGAAATCCCCTGATGTTTATCCAGGTATGGAGGAAGAATTAGTACGCCTAATCAATAAGTACAAGATTAATAAGAAAACATTGCTGCTTCAATCGTTCAGTCCAGACAGCCTCCTGAAACTCCACTCGCTGGATCCGAAATTAAAGCTCGTTCAATTGATTTCCTATAAAAGCAAGGCCACGATAACGGACGAGGAAATTGATTACGTCAAAACGTATGCAGTAGGTATTGGGCCTAATCATACGTATTTAAATGAAGCCTATGTTCAAAAGGTCGTGCAAAATGGTTTGGACATTCACCCATACACTGTCAATACAAAGGAAAGAATGAAAACCTTGATTGATTGGGGTGTGACAGGGATGTTTACCAATTACCCGGATGTATTGGATCAATTGAAGAAGGAATTGAGAAGAGGGAAATAACCCTCTTCTTTTTTTGTCTAAGCGGCTTTCCTTCCTGCCATAAATTTTTGAAAGTGTTTGTTTGATAGGCTAGATAATTGGTAGAATATAAATAATTGTGTATTTTGTTAGATAAATAGAATTAATAGAATGAAATGTATGTTTTCGTATTCGACTTGGAATCAAACAGAAGTCTATATGAAATAAGGAATGATCATCCATGAAAAAAGTTATATTATTGCTGGCTGTATTTATTTTTGTCTTTACTGGTCTTCTATCAATTGATAATGATGCTTCCGTGATTGAGAAAGAAATAGATATATTAAATGTGGCGCATCGGGGAGCCTCTGGCTATGCTCCGGAACACACGATTGCTTCCTATCAACTTGGAGATAAAATGAATGGAGATTATATTGAAATCGATCTACAGATGACAAAGGATGGCAAATTAATCGCGATGCATGATGATACAATTAATCGCACAACCAATGAATCAGGAAGTGTGAAGGATTTCACCTTGAGAGAAATCAAGGAACTGGATGCAGGGAGTTGGTTTAATAAAGCATATCCGGGTAATGCTAGTAAGGAATACATTGGACAAAAAGTACCTTCCTTAGAAGAAATCTTCGAGTTATTCGGAGAGGAAAAAAGATATTATATTGAAACAAAATCTCCGGATGTCTATCCAGGGATGGAGGATAAATTATTACGCTTAATCAACAAATATAAGATTGATAAAAATAATTTAATAATACAATCATTCAGTCAGGAAAGCTTGTTGATACTTCACTCGTTAGATCCTGAATTGAACTTAGTGCAGCTAGTTGCTTATCAGAATGAGGCCACGATAACGGACGAGGAAATTGACTATATCAAAACGTATGCAGTAGGTATTGGGCCTAATCATACGTATTTAAATGAAGCCTATGTTCAAAAGGTCGTGCAAAATGGTTTGGACATTCACCCATACACTGTCAATACAAAGGAAAGAATGAAAACCTTGATTGATTGGGGTGTGACAGGGATGTTTACCAATTACCCGGATGTATTGGATCAATTGAAGAAGGAATTGAGAAGAGGGAAATAACCCTCTTCTTTTTTTGTCTAAGCGGCTTTCCTTCCTGC